>JAJUJN010000034.1 GCA_029265335.1 Alcaligenaceae bacterium | reverse complement strand
CCGCGCCGCCCTTGCCGTCGCGCGTTTCCGCCTGGGGGGTGTACGACATCTTCGACATCGCAGAGGGCGAGCAGCTCTTCGTGGGCGCGGTGAGCGACAAGCAATTCCTCAAGCTGTGCGAGGTGCTTGAGCGCCCCGACCTGGCCGATGATCCCGATTTTGCCGACAACAGTCTGCGCGTGGCTCATCGTCCGCGCCTGTTGCAAGAGCTGGGCGCCTCGCTGGCAGGCCGTGAGGTCGAAGAGCTGTGCGCCACACTTGAAGCTGCCGGGCTGCCCTACGCCAAAGTGGTGCGGCCCGAGGAGCTGGTTGACGACGAACACCTCAAGGCCAGTGGTGGGCTCGCGCCCATGACCACCGACACCGGCGACGAAACCCAGGTGGTGCTGTTGCCGCTGCTCATGAATGGCAACCGTCTCGGCGTGCAACGGCCGTTGCCAAAGGCTGGCCAGCACGACGACGAAATTCTGGGCCCCTTGCGCGAGACCTAACGAAACACCAGCACGCTGCCCAGGCACAAGAGCAGCATCACGATGATCCCCCAGCGCAGCTGGCGAGCGTTGATGCGGTGAAACAAGCGTTCACCCAGCCAGTAGGCGGGAGGCATGGCCACCAGTCCCGCAGCGATCATGGCGAGCATGGTGGTATCCACCTTGCCGGCGCCCACCAGCAGCACGCTGCCCAGGCCGTTCTGCACGGTAAAGATGGCGGCCAGTGTGGCGCGATAGGTGGAGGGTGCGTAGTTGTTGGCTCGCAGCAAGGCCACCAGCGGTGGGCCATTGATGCCGGTGGAGGTGAGCAGAATGCCCGACAGCAAGCCAATACCGGTGGTGGTGGAACGGCGATTGCGAATGGTGAGATTCACCAGCACCACCAGAAGGGCGCACAAGACCGAAGCCACTACCAGCCACTTGAGCCATTGCGGCGGCAGCCAGCTGAGCACCACGATGCCCAATGGCAGGCCGACGATCGAGCCCACCAGTAGTTCCATCAATTTCACTCGATCGATGTGATGATGATCGCGCCAGACCATGGCGAGGCACATCACGGCGCCCAGAATGATGGTGGTGCCCACCGCCTGCGCCGGGGTGGTAACCAACATCAGCAAGGGAATGAGAACCAGGGCGAAGCCAAAGCCGGTGAGCAGTTGCGACACCACAGCCAGTGTGGCGGAGAAAAAGGCGACAGTGAGGAGAAGGGATAGGGTCATGCACTAGCCTTGGCCGGAAACGCCGAGGCTCCCGCGCGGAAAGGCGGGGGAGCCGAAGGGGCGCTTCAGCGCAGAATGAGAACAGGTACGGAACTGGTGCGCAGCATGGTGGTAGTAGTGCTCCCCACAATGAGTTCACGGATGCGCGAATGACCGTAGGCTCCCATGATGAGCATGTCGGCGTGACGTTTTTCGATTTGATCCTGCAGTACGGTTTCGGCATTGCCGGTCTGGTGACGGGCCTCAACCTGAAAGCCAGCCTCACGCAGGGTATCGAGAGCCCATTGTTGCTCGGCCGCAATGCGATCGATATCGGCCCCAGCGGTAATGATGGTGCCTTCGAGATTGCGCAGGAAGGGGCTGTCGGCCAGAGTTTCTACCAGCTTGCGACCGGTGGCGCTGCCATCGAATGCAATGATCACTCGCTGGGGTTCGTGGAATGTGGTGGTGGTAACCAACACGGGTTTGCTCAGGGTGCGCACCACCCGCTCCACGTTCTGGTCCAGATGCAGCCGCGGCACGGCGCCCGGAACCGGGTGTTGGCCAATCACCACAAGTCGGGTGTTTTCCTGCATTTCGAGCAGGGTTTCAACCAGGTTGCCGTGGCGCTGCACGGTATCCGCATCGGCCACGCCCCGGTCGAGCGCACGCTGGCGCGCAGCTTCGAGCACCTCGCGGCCATGTTGCTGGGCCACACGGCTGCGGTTCTCATCCAGCCGGGTGAGCTCGGCGAGCAGGGTTTCCTGGGCGTCTACGCCAATGTTGCCGCTGAGGTCGTGAACAAGCGCCTGTTCGGGCTGGCGATCGAGGACATGCAGGAATTGCAGCGGGGCTCCCACGTGGTGGGCTGCCCAGCTGGCGTAATCGACAACGCCTTGGGTTTGGGGGCCGCCGTCGATGCAGGCAAGAACGGTGTGCATGGCAGGGATCTCCGTACGGGGTGGTAGAACTGCGGCGCCAGGCCGCACGGTTATTGGCATGTTACGCCGGAAGACAGCTTGAACAACAACCGAGCGGCACGCAGGATGGTGTATCTTGCACCTGGCCGGGCCAGAACTGCGAGAACTTTCTGGCGCGTTGCGGTCGCAATGGTAAAGCCATTCTTACATCACCTCTTGGGAGCTGGCCATGAAGCCGTCCATGATTGTTGGCATCATTGTTATTGTCATCGGCATTGTTGCAGTGGGGCACCGCACTTTCACGTATACCTCCGAAGAAACCGTCATGAAGCTGGGCCCCATGGAAGCCACGGTAGAAACCCAGGAGTCATTCACGGTGCCACTGTGGGCGGGTATCGGCCTGATCATCGTCGGGGGGTTGATCACACTGGTCGGTCGCCGCTGAGACGGGTGGCCTCGGCGTGAGAATGCGGATACCAGGAGCCCCATGCTGAAAACCCTGAGATTTTGGGTCGCGCTGGTCGGATTGGTGAGCGTGGTTGCTTGCGGCCCGCCACCGCGTTTGCCGGAGGAAATCGCCGAGCCTGTTGCCCTCCCGGTGGCGGATTCGACGCTCGCGCGAACCATTCAAGCGCAAGCCGTTAAATACCCGGGTAAATCCGGTGTGTTGTCGCTGGAAGACGGGCGCGATGCATTCGCTGCCCGGGTGGCGCTCGCGCGCGCGGCCGAACATACACTGGATGTGCAGTACTACATCTGGCGGCCCGATATGACCGGGCTGTTGGTGTTCGAGGCCTTGCTTGAGGCAGCGGACCGGGGGGTGAAGGTGCGTTTGTTGCTCGACGACAACAATGGGCGCGATCTCGATCCCTACCTGGCCGAACTCGACGAACACCCCAACATCGAAGTGAGGCTGTTCAACCCATTTGTGCTGCGCGGCGCGCGGGTGCTCAATTTTCTTACCGACTTCGATCGCCTCAATCGGCGCATGCACAACAAGTCGTTCACCGCCGATGGCCAGGTCACCATCGTGGGGGGGCGCAACATTGCCGATGCGTACTTCGACGCCACCGAAGACACCTGGTTCGTCGATCTTGATGTGCTGACGGTAGGCCCGGTGGTCGATGAAGTGGCGGCGGATTTCTCGCGCTACTGGCATAGCGCGTCGTCGTACCCCGTGGATCAGGTGCTGGCCGATACCTGGGCTGCGCGTGGCACTGTCAGCCTGATTGAGCAAGTAGAGGCCGTGCGCGCGCGGCCGGAGGCCAAGGCCTATCTCGATGCTGTCACTGCTTCCAAGTTGTTGTTCGATCTGCGCAACCAGCAGTTGCCGCTCGACTGGGTGCCGGTGGAGCTGGTGAGCGATGATCCCCGCAAGGCCTTGGGCGCTGCCCGACCCGAAGAGATGCTGCCCCAGCAACTGAACGAAGTCATTGGCGAACCGCAGCGTGTGGTGGAATTGATCACGCCCTATTTCATTCCCACCGACGCCGGGGTGGCGGCCTTCTCCGACCTGGTCGACGAAGGCGTGCGGGTGCGTGTCCTCACCAACTCGCTCGAAGCCACCGACATCTCTGTAGCGCACGCCGGTTATGCCAAGTACCGGCGCGATCTGCTCAAAGCGGGCGTAGAGCTGTTCGAAGCACGTGTGCAACCCGGAGAACCACAGGGCAGTGGTTTGCTGCGCATCAGCAGCGGCTCCAACTCAACGAGCTTGCATGCCAAAACCTTTGCCGTGGATGGCGAACGGGTGTTTGTGGGCTCTTTCAATTTCGACCCACGCTCCTTCAACCTCAACACCGAGATGGGTGTGGTGATCTTCAGCCCCGCGCTGGCCAAGCGCATGGATGAAGCCTTCGATCACTCGATTCCCCAACGCGCATACCAATTGGAGCTGCGCGACGATCAGATCGTTTGGCTCAAACGTGAGAACGGTGAAACCGTGGTGCTGGAGCAGGAGCCCGGCGTGTCGTGGTTGCGACTGGTCTGGGTGAAATTCCTTTCTTGGTTGCCGATTGAAGGCCTGCTGTAGCGGCCGGCCCGGGGGTAGGGCCCCCGGTTACGATCTCCAGACTCGGAGCAACGGAGCAATGATGCAACGGGGCAGCGAACAACGGCCCCGGAGATAGCCGTGTCGGGTCTCAGTTGCAGTCGGGGCCCAGCCAGCGGGCGGTGGTTTGGATGCGGTGGGTGCCTTGCGGCATTTCCAGCGTAGTGGTCGATTCGAAATGGCGGCGGTCGTGTAAGAGAACCTCGAAAGTGCCGGTCTCGCCGCCTTCGCATTTAAGGCGACCGCTCACTTTTTTCCTGTCATGTTTGACGTCGTAGTGGGTGCAGCCATCTTCGGTGTGTCCCTCTTCGACGACGCCGGCAGCGGCTTCCTCGGGGGTAATGCAAACCTGCAGGCTGCCGTCGCCCATCATGCCCACCCCTGCCTGGGCCATCTGAGCTTCCATTTGTGCGCGCAGCTCGGGCGGTACGTTTTCCATCGCGGCGCGTATCTGCGCCATCTGGTCTTGCAAGCCGGGAATGTCGAAATCGTTGGTCATTTCCCAGAGGCCGGGATCGATCTCCTGGGCCTGGGCGGGTGTTACCACAACGGCGGTCGCCAAAGCGAAAATGCTCGCGAGTCTGTGCAACATGGGTTGTCTCCATAAGCGGGGCTGCCAGGCAGAATGCACGGCAGGCGTTGGAACTTTCAGCGGGCAGGGTAATCGCATGCTGGCGAGCGTGGCCACGTTGATTTCGAGGGGTAAGCCTCATCGGTTCGACATGCTTACGTGATTCTGACAAAATGCCGCGTCAGATGGAGAGTCATTGTGAATTCACCGATATTTCAAAAGCGTCACCGTGCCAGCGTGTGGGCTGGCTGGTTTGGTCTGGCCAGCTGGTTTTGCCTGGCGCTGGGGGCCGCTGTGGCCAAAGACGATAGTCCGCGCAGCCTGAACGTTGCCGGATATGTGGAGCAAGTACAGATCGCGGGCACGGACATCAAGCTGGATGGCAGGCTCGACACCGGGGCAGGGTTATCCTCGTTGAACGCGCTGGATCTGGAGCTGTTCGAGCATGAGGGCAACGATTGGGTGCATTTCGAGATCGTCGACCCGAACGACGACGAAGAGCGCATCGCGCTCGCCTACCCGCTGGAGCGCAAGGTGCGCATCCTGCGCCACAGTGGCAACCACCAAGAGCGTTATGTGGTGAAGCTGGGGCTGTGTGTGGCCGGCCACTACCGCGTTGAAGAGGTTTCGCTGGCGGATCGCAGCGAACTCACCTACCAATTGCTGGTGGGCCGCAATCATATGGAACATGCCCTGTTGGTGGATCCGGGTGAGCGGCATTTGCACGAGCCTGATTGCCCAGCCGAAGCCAATGAGGTTCCCGAAGGTGGGCGACTCACAGCGGAAATCGAAGATTCCATCAAACAGGCTCACAACGAAGAGAACGATGCTGAAGAACACGAAGCGGCAGACGAACACCTTGAAAACGATGAGGGCGACACCGAAGATGAGTAAGCCCGCAGCGCGTCGTTGTCTTCGGCACCGTCACCGGCCCGAAGGGGTGCGCCGCGCCCCATGAAACGTTTGCATCTTTCGTTGCTGGTGCTGGCGCTGTTGGCCATCGCCCTATCGATTTTCTATTACAAAGTCGCCGTATTGAAATTTCCGCTCTCGCCGCAGGCGGAAGTCACCACCTGGACGGTGGAAGCAACAGTGGATTTCACGCCCAGTGGCGGATCAGTCCGGGCAGAATTGCTGTTGCCCGATCAACCTCCGGGCTTCACCATCCTCGACGAAAGCTTTATTTCGCGGGGATACGGCTTGACCACATCGATTCACGATGGCCAGCGTCGTGCCATCTGGACTCAGCGCCGGCCGGGTACCTCGCGGCAGAGTCTCTACTATCGCGTACAGGTAAGGCCCACCGGCAGCACCGATTTGCTGTCGGAATACCCGGGCCCGGCGGATCCGCCAGATCTGGAGCCGGCGCTGGCCGCCGCCGCCGAGGCCATGCTCGACGACATTCGCAGTCGGTCGGCCGATATCGACTCCTTCGCCAGCCTGCTGGTGACCGAGGTGAATCGTGCCGAGCCCAACGAGAACGTGGCAGCTTTTTTATCGCGCCAGGTAACGCCCAATGAGCGTGCGCGGCTGATCGTGGACTTGTTGGCGGGCGCACGTATTCCGGCGCGCGTGGTGCATGGCTTTACCCTGATCGATCGCAGTCAGCGCACCGAAACCGTGCCGTGGATCGAATATCACAACACCCAACGCTGGGTGCCGCTCGACCCGGTGACCGGCGAACGCGGCTATCCCGACGATTTCCTGGTGTGGTGGATAGGCGACGAAAGCTCGCCGCTCAGCCTGGAGCGCGCCGGTGATGCCGAGCTGCGCTGGGCGGTTTCGCGCACACATATCGATGCCCTGGTGGCGGCCAGCGAGGCGGCTGAAGCGCATGAGTCGCGGTTGGTGGAGTTCTCGCTGCTCGAAACTCCCGTGCAGGTGCAGAACACTTATCGCATTCTGCTTCTCATTCCCTTGGGCACCCTCATCATCGTGTTCTTGCGCAACGTGGTGGGAATTCAGACTTTCGGCACCTTCATGCCGGTGCTTATTGCCTTGTCGTTCCGCGAGACACAGCTGCTGAGCGGCGCCATTTTGTTCTCAATGATCGTGGCGCTGGGCCTGGCCTTGCGGTTCTATCTGGAGCACCTCAAGCTGTTGCTGGTGCCACGGCTCGCGGCGGTGGTCACGATTGTGGTGCTGCTGATGGCGGCGATCACCGTGCTGTCGTATCACCTCGATGTGCGCGCGGGCCTGTCGCTTGGTCTGTTTCCCATCATTGTGTTGGCCATGACCATCGAGCGCATGTCCATCGTGTGGGAAGAGCACGGCGCGGCGGAGGCCATTCAGCAAGGCGTGGGCAGCCTGGTGGTGGCCATTGCCAGTTATCTGGTGCTCATCAACCCATGGGTGGAGCACTGGTTCTTTCTGTTCCCCGAATGGATCTTGGTGGTGCTGGCGCTGATGCTGCTCTTGGGCCGTTATACGGGCTACCGCTTATCGGAGCTGATACGCTTTCGGGCCCTGGGAGAGAGGTGAGCGATGTCGTGGTTTGTCACCCCCGCTCAACTCCGGCGTCGCGGCGTGGTGGGAATGAACGCGCGCAATGGCGAATTCATCGCTGAGCACAACCCGCGTCGGCGCTTTCCGCTGGTCGACGACAAACTCCTCACCAAGCGGCTGGCGCAAGCGGCCGGCGTGGCGGTGCCGGAGCTCTATGGCGAAATCCGCACCCATCACGATATCCGCCAGCTACAACAGATCCTTGAAGGCCACGGCGATTTCGTGATCAAGCCGGTGCACGGCAGTGGCGGCAACGGCATTATCGTGATCGAAGGTCGCCAGAACCATCGGTTCCGCCGCTCGAGTGGGCGCTTGATGCGCCTCGAGGATATCGAGCACCACATCAGCAACATCCTGAGCGGCGCCTACTCGCTGGGCGGGCAGCCCGATGTGGCCATGATCGAGCAGCGTATTCGGTTCAGCGACGTCTTCGAAAGTATCAGCCACCAGGGTGTGCCCGATATCCGGCTCATTGTTTATCGGGGGTGCCCGGCCATGGCGATGGTGCGCCTGCCCACCCGGCAATCCGACGGCAAGGCCAACTTGCATCAGGGCGCCATCGGTGCGGGGGTAGACCTGGTCACCGGCGTCACTACCGACGGCGTCTGGTTTCAGGAGCGCATCAAGCAGCATCCTGATACCGGTGCCGCCGTGGCCGGCCACGCAATCCCGCATTGGTCGCAACAGCTCGAGCTCGCGGCCCGATGCCAGGAGCTCACGGGCTTGGACTATCTGGGCGTGGATATCATTCTGGACCGCGACCGCGGGCCGTTATTGCTGGAGTTGAATGCCCGCCCCGGCCTGGCCATCCAGATTGCGAACCTTGCC
This sequence comes from Alcaligenaceae bacterium, assembly GCA_029265335.1. Lineage (GTDB taxonomy): Bacteria > Pseudomonadota > Gammaproteobacteria > Burkholderiales > Burkholderiaceae_B > Verticiella. The sequence goes on along the minus strand of JAJUJN010000034.1, from coordinate 3,114 downwards.
GGGCTTTACCCTCGCACGCGGGCCATCGAGCAATGGCTGGCGACCCAACCCGAGCCTCCTCCCGCGTCACGCCGCGCGCGCTGGTTCGAAGAGCATGCTGTTAAAAATCTGTAAGCCATTGTTTTTGCAGGTGATAACCCGTCGTTGAGTTTTTCCTGAGCAAAACAGTATACTCCTAGAGCTGTATACTTTTGATCGCTTATCTGCCTCCGCCGTCTGTCGGGGCAGCTTGGAGAAACTCATGTCTTTGGTCCACGACCCTCACCACCTGCCCAGTTCGCAGCGCACGCTTCCGGGCCTTCTGCAATGGCGCGCCGATACCGCGCCCGAACGCACTCTGGTGCATATCAGCGGCAAGGATTTCACGGTGGCCCAATTACAGGACGCCGTGGCCCGGCGCGCCACGGCCTTGCAAGCTGCGGGCGTCACGCGCGGCGACCGGGTGGCTCTGCTGGTGGGCAACCGTGCCGAGTTCCTGGAAGTCGCGCTGGCCTGCGGCTGGATGGGCGCCATTGCGGTGCCCATCAACACGGCGTCGCGTGGCGAGCAATTGCAGCACATTCTCAACAACTCGGGCGCGCAGCTGATGGTGATCGAGCAGGCCCTGTGGCCGTCGTTGCAGCATCTGCGCTGGTCGGAGTTGGCCCTGGAGCAGCTCTGGGTGCTCGATGGCGAGGGTGAGTCGCCGGCCGAGGGCGTAACCGCGAAGGCCATGCCGGCTCCGGGCGCCGAACCGATGCCGGCCTACGCCAGCCAGCCTGGTGACCCTCTCGCCATTCTCTACACCTCGGGCACTTCCGGCCCGTCGAAGGGGGTGGTATGCCCTCATGCCCAATTCTATTGGTGGGGCATTTTCACCGGCAGCAAGCTGGGTGTGACCTCCGGCGATGTGCTCCATACCACGCTGCCCTTGTTCCACACCAATGCCTTGAACGCGATGTTCCAGGCCATGTTGTTTGGCGCCACCATCGTGGTAGAAGAGCGCTTCTCGGTGAGCCAGTTCTTCGAGCGCCTGATTCGTCATGATGCCACCATCACGTATCTGTTGGGCGCCATGGTGCCCATGCTGCTCTCCCAGGAAATCAAGCCGCAGGAGCGCGAGCACAAGGTGCGCATTGCGCTTGCACCCGGCGTACCCGGCGACCTCACCGTGCAATTTCAGGAGCGCTGCGGCATCGGTTTGCTCGACGGCTACGGTTCTACCGAGACCAACCACATCATGGGCAATGGCTTGCACGAACAGCGTCCGGGCTACATGGGCAAACCCACGGGACGCTTCGACGTGATGGTGGTCGACGAAAACGACGAACCCGTGCCCGATGGCACCCCAGGCGAACTGCTGGTGCGCTCGCTCGATCCTTACGCCTTTTCGTTGGGATACTTCGGCATGCCCGAAAAAACCGTCGAGGCCTGGCGCAATCTGTGGTTTCACACGGGCGACCGCGTGGTGCGCGAGAGCGACGGTTATTTCCGCTTCCTCGATCGCATCAAAGACAGCATCCGCCGCCGTGGCGAAAACATCTCGTCGTACGAAGTCGAGCAAGCTATCCTCACACACCCGGCAATTTCCAATGTCGCTGTTTTTGCGGTGGAGTCGGAGTTGGCCGAAGATGAAGTCATGGCCGCCATCGTGCTGCGCGAAGGGCACAGCATGACGCCGGAAGAACTGATGCAGCATTGCGAAACCCGGGTCACCTACTTTTCGATCCCGCGCTTTGTCGAATTTCTGGACGCGCTGCCCACCACCGAGAACGGCAAGGTGCAGAAATACAAACTGCGCGAACGAGGTGTCACGGAAACCACGTGGGACCGCGAGGCCGCCGGCTATCAGGTGAAACGTTGAACCGCCTGGCAACGGGCCTGCGCAGCCCCCTCGAAGAGAAAGCGCTCGCCGTTGATGGGAGTGGAGGCGCACATGGCTCGCACTGAAGCTCATATCGTGGGCGCCACCGAAGTCACTTATCAGCGCCGGGCCGAAGGCACCACCGCCGATTGGCTGGCCCGGGCCGTAGGCCAGGTGCTCGACGAAGCCGATATCTCGGTGCAGGCTGTAGATGGCCTGGGGGTGTGTTCGTTCAGCCACGCACCCGACCGGGCCATTGATCTAGCCTGGTCGATGGGCATCAAACCGCGCTGGATCATGGATGACGGCAACGGCGGCGCCAGCGCCCTCAACGTGCTGCAACATGCCAGAAGGGCGATCGAGGCTGGTGACGCCGAGGTGATCGTAGTGGCGGCCGGCGACGTGATGGGCCCCGCCGACTTCACTCGGCTCACGACCGAATACAACGCCACCACCCGCGACTGGCTGGCGCCTTTGGAATACGGCGGCCCCAACGCGGTGTTTGCTATGCTCACGCAGCGTCAGATGAAGCGCTATGGGCTGAGCCGTGAAGATTACGGACGCCTGGTGGTGTTGCAGCGCGAAAATGCGGCGCGCAACCCCGGGGCCGTTTATCGCCAACCCATGTCGCTCGACGATTATCTGGCCGCGCCGCTGGTGGCCGACCCTCTCGGTCTGTACGATTGTGTGCCGGTGGTGGCCGGCGCCAACGCCGTCGTGCTCATGGCTGCGCATCGGGCGCAAGAATACTCGCGCGCCGTTCGCATCCGGGCTTTGCAGGCTCAGCATAACCACGATCACCAGGAAGGCGACGGCTTGCACACCGGACTGGTGCATGTCGCTGACAGACTCTGGCAAGAAGCCGGAATCGGGCCCGAAGACATTCACGTGGCGGGTATTTACGACGACTATCCCGCGATGGTGCTGGCGCAACTGATCGACCTTGGTTTCGTGCCGGACGGCGATGTGTCGGGCTTCATTCAGGAGCGTCTGGTGTCGCGGCAGCTGCCTTGCAACCTGTCGGGGGGCATGCTGTCGGCGGGTCAGGCCGGCGTGGCTGGCGGCATGCACGGCTTGGTGGAGGTGTGTCGGCACCTTCTGAATCAGGCTGGCGAGCGTCAGCTGCCTCGCGCGGAGTGGGGCGTGGTAGCCGGCTATGGCATGGTCGAGTATCGCTATGGCATGTGCGCCAATGCTGCCGTCTTGCAAGGAGTAGAACCATGAATCGATTGCCCTTGTGGCATTGCACTGCTTGCGATCACTGGAGCTTT
>JAJUJN010000281.1 GCA_029265335.1 Alcaligenaceae bacterium | reverse complement strand
GTGCCGTTGGCGCCGCCGAACTGCAGTACCGCAACCTCGTTGCGTTGCTGCGTGAGTGCTCGGTACACACGGGTGACGGCGTCGAGCCAGCTGGCAGCCTTCCAGCCAAAGCTGGTGGGCGCGGCAGGTTGCAGCAAGGTGCGCGCGAGCATGGGTGTGGCGTCGAATTGGGTAACCAGTTCGGCCAGGGCGTTGCCCAGTTGTTGATATTGCTGCAGTAGGTCGTCCAGGCTTTCGACAGCCACCAGGATGAGCGCGGTATCGACGAGATCCTGGCTGGTGGCGCCCAAGTGCACCAGGGGCGCCACGGCCGGGTCGCGGGCTGCCACGGCAGCCTTGAGCGACTTCACCAGAGGAATGGCCAGCGTGCTGGCACGCTGCGCTTCACGACCGATCTCCCAGGGATCGGGGCGCAGTTCGGCCGCCACTTCGGCGATGAGTTGAGCCGCCGCAGCGGGAATGAAGCCGCAGTCGGCCTGAGCCGCAGCGAGCTCCGTCTCGAAGCGCAGCATCGCCGCGAGAACGGCTTCGTCGCACCACCGGGCTTGCATGGCCTCGGTGGTGTAGGTGGCGTTGAGAGCGTACATATTGAACTCAGCGAGGAGGCAGGAATTCGACCCCGCTGATCTTGGTGAGCTCCTCGATCGTAAGGCCTTCGACCATATCGATGATGCGCAGACCCTCGGGGGAGGGCTCGAAGACGCCCAGATCGGTATAGATGCGGCTCACGCAGGCCACGCCCGTGAGTGGGTAGGTGCATTCGTTCACCAGCTTGCTTTCGCCTTGCTTGGTGCAATGCTCCATCATCACAAACACCTGGCGGGCGCCGATGGCGAGATCCATGGCGCCACCCACGGCGGGGATGGCGTCGGGCGCGCCGGTGTGCCAGTTGGCGAGGTCGCCCTTCACCGACACCTGAAAGGCGCCCAGTACGCAGATGTCGAGATGACCGCCGCGCATCATGCCGAAGGAATCAGCATGATGGAAGAAGGCTGCACCAGGCAAAGCGGTGACAGGCTGCTTGCCGGCATTGATCAGATCGTCGTCTTCTTCGCCCTCGGCGGGTGCCGGGCCCATGCCCAGCAGACCGTTCTCGGTGTGGAGGATGACCTCGCGCTCGGGCGGCAAGTGGTTGGCCACCTTGGTGGGCAGGCCGATACCGAGGTTGACGTAGGCCCCTTCGGGGATGTCTTGGGCGACCCGGGCCGCCATCTGGTTGCGATCGCGTTTTTGCATGAGTTTCTTCCCGTTCAATCCACTTTGACCACACGTTGCACGAAGATGCCAGGGGTGACGACCACTTCGGGGTCGATGTCGCCCAGCTCCACTACCTCTTGCACCTGCGCGATGGCCACTTTGGCTGCGCTCGCCATGATGGGCCCGAAGTTGCGGGCCGTTTTGCGATAGGTGAGGTTGCCCCAGCGGTCGGCCTGGCGCGCTGAGATCAGCGCGACGTCGCCGTGTATGGGGTATTCGAGCACGTAGTGACGGCCGTTGATTTCGCGCGTTTCTTTGCCTTCCGCCAATTGGGTGCCGTAGCCGGTGGGTGTGTAGAAGGCGCCCACGCCGGCGCCAGCCGCGCGAATGCGTTCGGCCAGATTACCTTGGGGGACGAGTTCGAGTTCGATCTTGCCGGCCCGATAGAGTTCGTCGAATACCCAAGAATCGTGCTGGCGCGGAAACGAACACACCACCTTGCGGACGCGGCCAGCCTTGAGCAGGGCGCCCAGACCGACCTCGGCGTTGCCAGCGTTGTTGCTGACCACGACGAGATCGCGCGCACCTTGTTCGATGAGCCCGTCGATCAGCTGGAACGGCATGCCGGCGTTGCCGAAGCCGCCCACCAAGATGGTGGAACCATCTTTGATGTCAGCCAGCGCGGCGGCGATCGATTCATATATCTTGTTGACCATGGGTGGGTTTCCTGAGCAGTAAGTGCTGAATGTGAAACGATTACCCTTCATCATATTCGATGTGAGTCCTGTTGCCAGCCTCCGTGGCCGCCGCGCCTTTGCTGCATTTGTGTCAGAATCAATGCCTTTTTGCGGCCTGGGCGCGGGGGATGGTCCGGTGGCAGGCCGTATTGCAGGATTTTTCGATGCCGAAGTCAGCCACCACTGTCATTGAACTTGCCGGCGATCCCATCGCGGATACCGCCGATTTCTTCGTCGATTCCCTGGGCTTTCGTGTGACGCGGGTATTTCCGGCGGACAACCCGCGAGAGATCGAGGTGTCGGGTTGGGGGCTTACCGTTTTGTTGCGCAGCGCACCGGCGCTCGCTGGCCCGGTCACCGGCACCAGTTTGCGCCTGCCGGCAGAAGCGCGGGCCAAAGGCATGGCAACGGAAGTGACCGCGCCCAACGGTATCTCCATATATTTCGATACTCCTTCGCCAACGCCAACCACAGTTGCGCTGCCACAAGGCGTCGAGGTGTTCGTGTCGGATGCCGACGCCCAGTGGCACGTGGGCCGTGCGGGCCTGGAATATCGCGATTTACTTCCGGAGCGCCTGGGTGGAGCCGTGATTGCCTCGCAGATCCGCCTGCCGCATGGTGGCGATGTGCCCGACTATGTGCATTATCACCAGGTGGCCTTGCAGTTCATTTACTGTCGTCGAGGCACGATTCGCGTGGTGTATCAGGATCAGGGCGAGCCCTTCGAGATGCGGGCTGGCGACTGCGTGCTGCAGCCTCCCGGCTTGCGCCACCAGGTTCTGGCCAGTTCGCCAGGCGCCGAGGTGGTGGAGCTGGCGTGCCCCGCCGAACACCAGACTTTTGGCGACCTGCAGCTCACCCTGCCGAACGGTGTAGGGCGTGCTGATCAACGCTACGAAGGCCAGGCGTTCGTCTGGCATCGCGGCGAGCAGGCTGTTCCCCAAGCTTCGTCGGCAGCGCCGGGTTGGGCCTGGCGCGACACCGGCATTGGCGAGGCTACCGACAAGTTGGCCGATACCGGCGTGTGGTCCGCCCAGGCAGGTGCTAAACCCTTGGTGCTCGAGCCTGCGCTCATGCACTTTCTCTTTGTGCTCGAAGGGCAAGTGGCGCTGCAAGGGCCTGCCATGACGCACCAGTCGCTCGCCGGCATGTCCACACCCGTGAGCGAAGGTGCTGGTCTGGCCATCGCGCCCGGTGATGCATTGCATTTGCTGCCTGCCGGCGACGGCCCGGTGCAGGTGCTCTATACCGCACTGCGACGCGAGCCGGTCTGCCCGGTGCTTTGAGGGCAGAATCCATTCAGCTGTGTTTGACGCCTGGAGCGAGGCTCCGGCGCACCCGCGAGTGCGGATAGTGCCTCACCGCAGGGTTTTAACGGATTATCAAGGAGTATTCATGACGCAGGAAACTTCCGAGTCACGTCGATTCATTCTGAGTGGTTCGCCCTACGAAGAACTCGCTGGCTATAGCCGCGCGGTGGTAGACGGTCGCTGGGTATTCGTATCGGGCACCTTGGGACAGGATTTCCGCACCGGGCGATTTGCCGTTGGCGCCGAGGCACAAACCGAACAGGCCATCGATACCATCGAAGCGGCGCTTGCCGAAGTGCCCGCCAAGGTGGAGGATATCGTGCGCGTGCGAGTGTACGTGCCGAATCGCTCCGACGTGATGACGGTAAGTGCGGTGATCAAACGACGACTCGGCAAGGCCCGCG
>JAJUJN010000425.1 GCA_029265335.1 Alcaligenaceae bacterium | reverse complement strand
TGGCGGCGGCGTCTGCCAATCGGATTCAACTCAAGAATCCTCGTTTGCATTATGGCCTGATTGCTACCGGCGACCGTTTCATTTATGGCGAGCGTGCCGCTAACGACATGTTGGCTCTTTTGCCAGATGCCTTATGTGTGGAAATGGAAGGCGCTGCGGTAGCGCAGGTATGTCATGAGCATGGCGTACCGTTCGCGGTCGTTCGCACCATTTCAGATCGAGCCGATCAAACCGCCGGAATTGATTTCACCGATTTTCTTCAGAGCGGCGCCGGACTATATGCGCGGGCCATTTTGCAAGAAGCCTTACCCCGCCTGAAAATCTGAGTGGGTCGCGCGTTCAGGCAGGCGTGGCAGGACAGTCAGGCGGGCTTGGCATGCACGGGTTGCAATTGGCGGTGCTCAACCCAGGTTTCCAACTGCTTGGGAGGCATGGCTTTGGCGAACAAGTACCCTTGGAACAGCATGCATCCCCGCGCCTGAAGGAGTTGAACCTGATCTACGGATTCCACGCCTTCTGCCACCACTTCGAGGCGCAGGGCAGACGCCAAGGCGACGATAGTTTCGACAATGGCCTGATTATTGGGTGCGTGCTGTAGATCCGTGATGAATGAGCGGTCGATCTTCAGTTCACTCAAGGGCAGACGCTGCAGGTACGCCAGCGAAGAATAGCCGGTGCCGAAATCATCCACCGAGAAACGGATACCGTGCGCGCCCAGGGTGGACAGCGTGTGATGAGCTTCGTCGAGATCGTTCAGCAGGATGCTTTCGGTGATTTCCAGAACGAGCCGGTTGGAAGGTGCTCCTGTGCGCTGCAGGGTTTCGAGCAAGTCAGATACGAAACTGGGTTGGAAGAGCTGCGAAACGCTGAGGTTGATGGCAATGCGCAGGTGGCGCATGGTTGGTACATGTTGCCAGGCTGCGAGTTGCACACAGACTTGTTCGAGCAGAACCTTACCCAGAGCCGGCATCAAGCCCGCACGTTCCGCGACCGAAATAAAGATACCCGGCGAGGCGGCACCTTCGGGTGCTTGCGGCCAACGGGCGAGGGCTTCTGCGCCGATCACCTCGTGCTGAGCGTTCACCTGCGGCTGATAATGCAGCATGAATTGCTGTTGATCGATTCCCCGCTTGAGCGCTTCTTCCAGTTGCAATCGCTGAGTCACGCGCTTTTGCACCGCCGGGTCGAAGAAATGCCAACGATTCTTGCCGCGCTGCTTGGCCTCGTTCATGGCGAGGTCGGCTTGAAGAATCACGTCTTTGGCCGGAGGTTGATGAGCACGAAACAGCACGATGCCAATGCTGGCAGTGATAGTGCGATATTGACGATTTTCGAGGGTAAATGGAACTTGCAGGCGCTCCAGAATGGAATCGGCTACACGCTCCACTGAGTGGGTAGCCTCATCGGGGTCGCTGCCAAGGTGAGCCATTAATATCACGAATTCATCCGCGCCAAAGCGAGCGGCGGTGTGATCGGGTTCGGCCAGTGAACGCAGCCGCTGGGCTACCTGTTGCAGAATGAGGTCACCGTTATGGTGATTGTGCAGGTCGTTGATTTTTTTGAAATCATCGAGGTCGATGAACAGCAGCGCGCCATGTTCCTGGGTGCGCGCGAGCGCGTTCATGGTGGTTTCCAGACGTTCGGTGAGCAAGCGGCGGTTGGGCAGGGCAGTGAGGTGGTCGTAGAAGGCCAGCGAATGTATTTCGCGTTCTGCCTGTGTGCTTTGGGTGAGGTCTTCCAACGACTCCACGTAATGCGTGATATCTCCGGCTTTACTGCGCACCACGCTGATGGTGAGGCGCGCCGGAAATAGGGCGCCATTCTTGCGTCGGTTCCACACTTCACCTTGCCAGCCGTCGTGTTCGCGCAAGGCTTGCCAGATGCTTTCTTGTAGCGCGTCATCGTGGGTGCCCGAAACCAGCCCCTGCGCGTTGCGGCCGATCACCTCGTGGGGCTGGTAGCCAGTGATTCGACAGAAAGTTCGGTTCACGCGCAAGATGCGGGTATTGGCGTCGGAGATCACCAAGCCCTGCTGAGCTTCGAACGCTTGGGCTGCAATGCGAAGCTCCGCTTCGTGCGCCAAGCGGTCTGTGATGTCGCGCGCCACCACCACCACTGCCGGTCGTCCTCGCACGGGCACACCAAGAGCACGGCTGCGGGCCTCGAAGCTTCGCAGGCCAACGGGCGTTTCAAGGGTGTAGTCGAT
>JAJUJN010000147.1 GCA_029265335.1 Alcaligenaceae bacterium | reverse complement strand
GTGAACGGGAATGAAAGCGAGAACAAAACGCAATGACAGCGCGCAATGACAGCGCGCAACGACAACGGAGCGGCGTGGGGGCGAGCTGCCGTTCAGGCCGCCTGGGTTTGCCGGCGCGGGCCCCGCGCCACATAGATAACCGGCGTGCCGCCCACTGGCTCGAGCACCTCCAGGCGTGGCTCGACGCGGACGCCGGGTAGATACGAGCGCGCGGTTTCGGCGCAGGTACCGCAACATGAGGCCACACCAAGATCGATCTGAAGGTCTTCCAGAGTGTTGGCGCCTTCGGCCACGCACTCACGAACCTGTGCTTCGGTGATGGCATTACACACACAGACAAACATGTTGAGCCTGCTTGAAGATCTAAAACTGAATGCGAACCATTATTAATTAAAACCCGACCGGTGGCAAGCACTTGTTATCGATGGACACGTTTTGCGGTCGGATTGCCTGACGGGTAACGCTATACTCGCCGCCATGAAGATGATCCCCACGATTCTGTCAGGCGGTCGTGGTGCGCGCCTCTGGCCCGTGTCACGTGAATTGCACCCAAAGCCCTTCATCAAGTTGGCCGATGGCCAGAGCCTGTTGCAAAAGGCCTTTTTACGAGCTGCGGCCCTGCCCCACGTGAGCGAAGTTCTCACCGTCACCAACCGCGACCTTTTTTTCGAGACCAGCGACGAGTTCGCCGCGGTCAATGCCGCCGGCTTGGCGCTGGGTTTCATACTCGAGCCCAGTGGCCGCAACACGGCGCCAGCGATTGCTGCGGCCGCCCTCACCCTGGCCGAGCGCCACGGCAACGATGCTCTCATGCTGGTGCTCACGGCCGATCACCTCATTGCCGATGCCGCCGCTTTCACCACCGCGGTCACCGCGGCCCAAGAGTTGGCCAACTCGGGACGTTTGGTCACTTTCGGCATCCAGCCAGGCCACGCCGAAACCGGATATGGCTATATCGAAGCCGATGGCCACGAGGTTCGCCGCTTTGTCGAAAAGCCCGACCAAAGTACAGCCGAAACCTATCTGAAGAGTGGCCGCTTCCTGTGGAACTCGGGGATGTTCTGTGCTCGAGTGGATACCCTCATCGAAGAATTCGAAGTGCATGCGCCCACCATTTTGAGCGCCGTACGCGACGCCCTGGCGGCCGCCACCAACACCCATAACGAGCAACGCTACCAGATCGATCTCGAGCCCACGAGCTTCGCCAAGGTCGAAGACCGCTCTTTCGATTACGCGCTCATGGAAAAGACGCAGCGCGCGGCGGTCGTGCCTTGCAGCATCGGCTGGAGTGATATCGGTTCCTGGAGCGCCATCAGCGAATTGACGCAGCCCGATGTCGACGGCAACCGGGTCGACGGCGACGCCTTACTGCACGATTCCCAGGATTGCTACGTTCGCAGCGACAAGCGTCTGGTGAGTACGGTGGGCGTACGCGACCTGGTCATCGTCGATACCGATGATGCTCTGCTGGTGGCGCATCGTGACCGTGTGCAAGAGGTCAAGCAGGTAGTCGACAAACTTCGTGCCAACCATGGCGACCTCCTGCGCCTGCACCGCACCGTGTACCGGCCCTGGGGCAGCTACACCACCCTGGAAGAAGGCGAGCGCTTCAAGATCAAGCGCATTGTGGTGAAGCCGGGCGGCAGCCTGTCACTGCAAATGCATCATCATCGCAGCGAGCACTGGGTGGTGGTGAGTGGTCGGGCCAGCATCATCAATGGCCACGAAGAGATTTCGCTTGGGCCCAATCAGTCCACTTATATTCCCGCTGGCTGCCGTCATCGGCTGGCCAACCCCGGCAAGCTCCCGCTGGTGCTGATCGAAGTGCAGAGCGGCGAGTACCTGGGCGAAGACGACATCGTACGATTTCAAGACGACTACGGTCGTGAGTAAACCGCCCGTGCGAAGCGCGTGGGCTGGCGGATCAACGCCAGCCCACAGCTGAATTCAGCTCACGGCGTCGTTGGCCACGCCGTCGATCATATCGAGCAGGCGCACCGCCACGCGTGGCCAGCGCCGCGCATCGCACCAGCGCACGCCTCGCTCCTCCACGGCAGTCAATGCCGCGTCGTCGGCCAGAAGTTCCGCCAGACCATTGGCAATATCATCAACGTCCACTCCAGGCAGGTGATGCACGCCGTCGGCAACATCCTCGAAGATCGACAGGGGCGTGACCACCACGGCCCGCCCTGCCGCCAGACCGCCGCGCACGGCTGCACTCGACGATTCCTGTGTGTATTGATAGGGAAAGACAATGATGTCGGCCATCTGCAACCAGGAGAGGCTTTCGGCATCGGGCAGAAAGTCGCTCACGAAGGTAACCCGCTTGCCCAGCCCCAGTCGCTCGATGAGCGCGTCGCAGTCGCGCTTTTCACGTGCCGAAATGGGATTGGGATAGAGCGCGCATACCAGCAACAAATGCAGTGAAGCATCGTGCTTGGCCAGGCGGGCAAAGGCTTCGATCAAAGTCTGCACGCCCTTGTGCGGCAATAAAAAGCCATAACTTGCAATCACCCGCTTGCCTGCCAGGCCACGCGCCTGGCGCACCGACGCGGGCGGCAACGGCGGTGTATCGGGCACGCCGTGCGGAAACATCAGCACATTATCAACCAGGCCGAACTCCTTCAGTCGGTTGAGGTCGCCCACGCCATGCACCACCACACGTTCGGCCAGCGCCAGCTGCGGGGCAATGCTCCGCAAGGACACCTTGAGGTCGTCGCGGTCGATATCGGCGGTGGCATGCAGAAACACGTAGGCCGGGATCGCACGCTCCGCCAGGCCTGCGAGCAGCTCTGCCAGCCCTTGCAAGGAAAAAAAACCAAAGTTGTACTGCACCACCACAGCTTCCAGGCCGCGCTCGTCGACCTCGGCCAGCAAGCCGGCAGCGGGGTTGTCGCGAATATCTTCGCGCCAGCATCGCAGCACAAAGTCTTCGTCGGGCGCCACGCGCTCGCCCGCTTCCGGCGCCAGCACTTGTAGCCGGTTGGCAGGGATCGCTTGCGTGAGGAACTTGGAATAGTTGGCAATGCCGCAGCGTGTATTCCAGGTGCTGATCCAGGCAATCTTGGGGGCCCGCCGCAGCATGGGCGTGGCGCGCAATGCTTCTACAGCTGCCACGGTGCGATCGGCCACCGCAGCCCAGCTGAAATCACGCAGCACGCGCTCTCGAGCCGGGCGTGTGCGCGCCTCACGTTGCTCGGGGGTCGCCTCGTGCACCGTGCGCATGCATTCCGCCAGGTGGTCTACCCGTGGCTCGGCCCAGACCGAATGCGGCACGCCCAGATGACTGCCCGCCCAGGCAAAATCGTAATCGCAGAGCCATGAGGTTTCCGGGGTACAGAAATCGGTCTGCCCACCCCAAGCCGTGGTGATCACCGGCAGCTCGAACAGCATGGCCTCGGCCATGGGCATGCCGAAGCCCTCGCCGCGGCTGGGCGCCACCAAGGCATCACAATACCGATACAACCAAGTCAGTTCGGCCTGCGAGAGGTCACGATTGATCACTTCTACCGCAGGAAAATCCGCGTCACGTTCCCGCCATTCGGCCACCTGTTCTTCCACATCGTTATGCGGATTGGGGAAGCACTTGATGATCAGCACCACATCGTCGTCGGCGCGAAACGCGCGTGCCCAGGCGGCCAGCAAAACATCCACACCCTTGCGCGGGAAGCATGACGATACGTGCAGAAACCGGAACCCCGCGGCCTCCGTGGTGGGCAACAACTCCACCGCTTGCGGAGCTTCGCGCAACACGTGATCCACACCGGTGCCCACCACTCGCATGGGCAGGCGAACGCCGCTGTCGCGCAAAACCTTTTTGACCTGATGCGAGAGCGTGGTGATGCCGTCGAGCCGTCGGTTGAAGGCCGCCACGTAGGCTTCCGGGAACGCCGACTCTTCCCAGCCATAGGAATGCACCACCCGCGTCGTGCCGTGGATACCGTCCACCCAAGGCGGGTAATTGAAGCGCAAGGTCACGTCGGGCAGCTGGCCCACTTTGGCGGCCGTCAACGCTCTGTCGGCCAGAGGCAGTGCTGCGGGAGCATGGTGATGCAGCCAATGCGGGTCGTCGCTGCCGCCTTCACCATCGGTGGGTCGAAAAAGGCCAACATCCAACCCTTTTTCCGCCAGGGCCACGCCGAGCTCTCGGTTCACAATGGCCAGGCTGTAAGTGGAATCGATGGGCCCTTCCACTTGCCAGTAGGGTTCGGAGGAACGAGCAGTTTGCGTCGGTGGTGCGCCCGTGGCGCAACCCAGCATGCGCAGATAATCGGCCAATTGCTGCCACAAACGCTCGGGCTGGTAGGCCTCGAGGTTGCGTCGCTGCCCCGCCAGCATGCGCTGGCGCAGGCCGGGTTCGGAGAGCACCGTGTGCCAGACTGCCGCAATGCGTCGGGCGTCATTCACCGACGCCTCCAAGAGCAATCCGCCCTCACCCAGTGTCGCGGCGAGCGCGCCGGCCTCACGCGCCACCACCGGCACATCGTGCAGCATGGCCTCGAGCACCGGCATGCAGAAACCTTCGTGTTCACTCAAACACACGAAAAGGTCAGCCGCGCGGTAAAACGCCTGCAGCTCATCGTCGGAAACCTTGCCGGTGAGCCAAACCCGATCCTCGGCCCCGTGTGCCGCCACCCGCGCCTTCAAGCGCTCATGGTAGGGGGAGCTGGTAATGCCGCCCGCCAGAATCAAGCGAGCCGGCTGCCCGAGAAAATGCTCGAGCTCAAAGAAAACCTCGAGCAACTCATGCTGACGTTTATTCTCGCTGATGCGGCCTACAAACAGCACATTCAAGCGATCGCGCAAAGGCACCAGGGCGTCGCGATCCCAATCGGCCTGTGACCACAGATCGAGGTCGACCAGCAGAGGTAAAGTGATTACCTGACGATACCCGGCTTCACGCAACTCCGTGCTGTTGAATTCCGAAACGCCAATGGCGCCCACGCAGCGCGTGGCCCAATCCGCCAACTGGCGACGACCGAGACGACTCAGCTCGGGCAGCTCGCCCGGCGGCAGCAAATCGGGCGGCGTGATGTTGTGGTACACCAGCACGCGCGGAGCCGCCAGGCGGTCGAGCCAATCGGCGTTCCGGTAGCCCAGGCTGTGATGGTGCAAGAGCAGATACTCTTCGCCTTGGGGCAGGCTCGATAGCGGCTTGACCTCATGCTTGAGCGCGGCCGGAATCTGTTCGCAATAGATGTCGGAAGTGAGGCCCAGTCCGCGAAGCAGGCGACGAATGAAGAACAGACTTTTGGTGACCCCATCGCCCACAGCGCAACTGGGATGAAACTGATGAATGGCGGTGATCGCAGACATGGTGAAAGAGTTGGACATTAACCTGCGCCTTCGCCTCGCTTTTGCTCGGTAGCGCGCCCATGCTCCGGCGCAGGCTCACGGCGGGCAGAAGCAACCGGCCCGCTGCGCAGACGCTGCAGTTCTTGCTGCAATCGCAACTGTTGTTGCCGTAGTTCCTGTATTTGGGCTTGCTGCGCGGTGAGCTGGTCACGCAGCTGGGCTCGCCAGCGCGGTAGAGTGAGCACCGCCAGGCTCCAAGCGGCAAGATCCCCCAGCACCGGCACCGCCCGCAGGCGCTGCGCCCGCGACAGACCTGGCGAGCGCATGCGCCACCAGCGACCGCGAGCCCATACCAGTGAGCTCCCCAGCAAAGGCACTCCACGCAGCACCCGCCGCCAGCCTGCCGGGCGGGATGCAGCCGCGCCAGTGGT
>JAJUJN010000004.1 GCA_029265335.1 Alcaligenaceae bacterium | reverse complement strand
TCGGCGACATCGATGCGCAACGAGAAGAGGGCGGTTTCGTGCGCCAGGCGTTCGGAGATTTCGGCGCCGCTGATGTGTTGCAGGCCCTGAGGGAAGGCGGCTTCGAAGGTTTCGTGCAGTTTGCGCGCCTGACGCTCGCGGTAGGCTTCCAGAATGCGCGGCATTTCTGCCTGCAGTTGATCGGCAATGCTTTCGATCTGCTCTGTGAGTTCCAGCATGGCGCGGGCGAGGCGGCTGCCTTCGTCGGCCCGCGAAGTCTGCAGTTGTTGGATGGCGGCGTCGAGGGCGGCAAAAACGGCGGCGTCCCATGTGGCGGTGGGGTTCTCTTCGGCGCGCACGCCGGGCCAGGCCAGTACCTCGCCCAGTTCGGGTGCCCGCACCTCGGGGATCACTTTTTGCACTTGCAGAAACGTGTTGGCCAAGGCGCGCAGGGCCTCCTGGTTGAGGGGCGCGGTGTGATGAACGGCTGCGCGCTGAAGGTTCACGCGAATCTCTACCTTGCCGCGTTGCAACGCGGCTTGCAGGCGTTCTCTGCACCCCGTTTCCAAATGCCGGAGGTCTTCCGGGAGGCGAAAATGGAGATCGAGAAAGCGACTATTCACGCTGCGCAGTTCCAGCGCAACGGTGCCCAGGGAGTCGTTGTGGGTGGCACTGCCGAAGGCAGTCATGCTGCGGATCATGGGGCGCCCGTAGAATAAGAGGTTGAGGTTGGCGGAATCACCGCCGGCTACCCGTATTCTAGGGGCATGCCAAGCGCGTTCGGTCACGTGGCTGGTAAGTCCGCGTCTTTGGGGATGTTATGACACTTGAACGTTCTACTTCCGGTCGGCCTTCGGGCCGGGCAGCCGACGAGCTTCGCATCGTCACACTTGAGCGGGGCTATACCCGTCACGCCGAGGGCTCGGTGCTGGTGTCGTTCGGCGACACACGTGTACTTTGCACGGCGAGCGTCGAAGATCGCGTGCCTCCTTTTCTGAAGGGTCAGGGGCAGGGTTGGGTCACGGCCGAGTACGGCATGCTGCCGCGCGCTACGCACACTCGTGGCTCGCGCGAAGCGGCACGCGGCAAGCAGAGCGGTCGCACACTCGAGATTCAACGCCTCATTGGTCGCAGCCTGCGCGCCGTGGTGGATATGAAGGCCCTCACAGAATGCACCATTCAGATTGACTGCGATGTGCTGCAGGCCGACGGCGGTACGCGCACGGCAGCCATCACCGGCGCCTGGGTGGCTCTGGCCGACGCGGTGAACTGGATGCGTGAAAAAGGCATGATCCAGCAGAACCCTCTGCGCGACCAAGTGGCGGCGGTGTCGGTGGGTCTTTATCAGGGTCGGCCGGTGCTCGACCTCGACTACATCGAAGATTCCAGCTGCGACACTGATATGAATGTGGTGATGACGGGGCAGGGCGGCTTTGTTGAAGTGCAGGGTACTGCCGAGGGGGTGCCGTTTACGCGCCAAGCGCTTGATGCGCTCACGACCCTGGCAGAATCAGGCATCCGGGAGCTGCTTACGGCGCAACGCGCGGCTCTCGCCGAGAGCAAGGCATGACTGCAATCGCTCAGCCGTGGGGCATGCCCGGCCAGAAGCTCGTGCTCGCCTCCAATAATGCCGGCAAATTGCACGAGTTTCGTGCTTTGCTCGAGCCGCTCGGTTGGCAGGTGGTGCCGCAAGGTGAGCTGGGGGTATCGGCGGCAGAAGAGCCGCACGCCACCTTCGTTGAGAACGCCTTGGCCAAGGCCCGCCATGCCGCGCAAGCCACCGGACTGCCCGCACTGGCCGACGACTCGGGGCTTTGCGTACCTGCACTCAACGACGCGCCGGGCGTTCATTCGGCCCGATACTCTGCCTTGCACGGCGGAGAGTCGGGTGACGCTGCCAACAATGCACATTTGATACAGCAACTCAAAGGCGTGGCCAACCGGCAGGCGCGCTACATCGCGGTTCTGGCCCTGATGCGTCACCCACAGGATCCGCAACCGCTGCTCGCCGAAGGCGTGTGGCATGGCGAGGTGCGAGATGTGCCCCAAGGGCAAAACGGCTTTGGCTACGACCCGCACTTTTGGCTACCCGAGCTTGCTTGCACCGTGGCGGAGCTCTCCGATCACGAAAAGAATGACCGCAGTCATCGCGGCCAGGCCATGCGGGCACTGCTGCAAGCTTTGCGTTCCATCGAAGTCACTCCCTGAACCATGGTCATACCGATTCACCCCGAAGGCGCATTCAATACAATCCAGACTCCCGCCGAAAGGCGGTTGAGCTTGTTGCCGCCGCTCGCCCTGTATGTGCACGTACCCTGGTGTGTGCGCAAATGCCCGTATTGCGACTTCAACTCACACGAAGTGCCCACTGCCGGGCTGCCTGAAGACGAGTTCCTCAGCGCCATCGAGCGTGATCTTGAAGCCTCGCTGCCTGATATCTGGGGCCGGCGCGTTGTATCGATATTCATCGGCGGCGGCACCCCCAGTTTGCTGTCGGGCGCCGCGGTGAATCGTCTGCTGAATTCGATTCGTGCGCGAATCACCCTGTTGCCCGACGCCGAGATCACTCTGGAAGCCAACCCCGGCACGCTCGAAGCCGGCCGCTTTCAGGCATTTGCCGACGCCGGAGTCAATCGCATTTCGTTGGGCGTTCAGAGCTTCGATGATCGCTTTCTGCACGCATTGGGACGGGTGCATGATGGCGAGCAGGCGCGGCGCGCCATCGACGCGGCGCAGGCGGCGGTGTCACGGGTGAATCTGGATCTGATGACGGGGCTGCCGGGTCAATCCATGGCCGACTTGCAGGCGGATCTCAACACCGCGATCGGCTTTGGCACCGAGCACCTGTCGTGTTACGACCTCACGCTGGAGCCGAATACGGTGTTTGCCAAGTATCCGCCGCAAGATATGCCCGACGACGACCTCGCCGCCGAAATGCAGGACGCGGTGGTGGCCCGTCTGGCCGAGGCGGGGTTTGAACGCTACGAGGTGTCTGCCTACGCCCAAGCCGGCAAACGCTGCGTGCACAACGTCAATTATTGGGAGTTTGGCGACTATCTCGGTATTGGGCCTGGCGCTCACAGCAAGCTTTCGTTTCATGATCGGATCGTGCGTCTGGCACGCCTGCGTTCGCCAGACAGTTGGCTGCAGGGTTTGCAGTCTGCCGGCATACCGCCCATTGCCGAGCAGCGCGAGCTGACCAATGAAGATTTGCCGTTCGAGTTCATGTTGAACGCATTGCGGCTGCGCGATGGTGTGCCCAGCGCCTATTTTGGCGAACGCACGGGCATGTCGCTGGCCGATATTCAGGGTCCGCTGCGTGAGGCAAGCCAACGCGGCCTGCTGCGTGATGATCCCGCGCGTTTGGCGCCAACGGAGCTCGGCTGGCGCTATCTCAATGACCTGCAGACGCTCTTCCTGCCTTAGCGCGACGCCGCCGAGCTATTGCTAATACCTCTGGGGAAACCGCCTTTCACCTTTTCTGCTTTTCAGGAGTTGCCACATGTTGCCGCTTGATCTTCCCGCCAACGCCGATCGCGACACGCGAACGCTGCACGAGCGTCTCTCGGCGGTGGAAGGGCGCATCGACGCAGCCTGTGCGCGTGCGGGACGTTCACGCGATGAGGTTCACTTGTTGCCGGTCACCAAGACCGTACCGGCCGAGCGTTTGGCCAGGCTGCATGCCCTCGGTTATCGCCAGGTGGGCGAAAACCGTGTGCAAGAAGCCAGCGAAAAGGCCGAGGCGCTCGCCCATCTCGACTTTGCATGGTGCGTGATTGGCCCGTTGCAAACCAACAAAGCTAGGCACGTGGCCCGCTTTGCCCACGAGTTGCATACTCTGCACAACGTCAGGGTCGCGCAGGAGCTCGATCGACGCTTGCAGCGCGAAGGGCGACGAATGCGGGTGCTGATTCAGGTGAATACCTCGGGAGAGGCCAGCAAATCGGGAGTCGCGCCCGAAGAGGTGATGGGCTTTCTGCGTGAACTCCCGGCCTGCGACGCACTCGATGTGGCCGGCTTCATGACCATGGCACGAGCTAGTAGCGACGAAGCCGTGGTGAGGGCATGTTTCAGGCGCCTGCACAGCATACGCGAGCAGGCACGAGAAGAGGCCCCGGGCGGATTCTCGAGCTTGGACGAACTCTCCATGGGAATGTCGGGCGATTTTGAATGGGCCGTGGAAGAGGGCGCTACCTTGGTTCGTGTTGGCACTGCCATATTTGGAGAACGGCCAAGCACTTAACGCTGGCAGGCCGGGCAGCCATCGGCTTGCCGGAAGATCCGCACCTCGCATCGTCTCCCGCCTCCCTAGTTAGCAAGCCCCACTCAGCATGCCGTTAAGAGGATGCCGTCACAGAATCCACGCACCAACATGGACCATCTTTGCTTTTTCTGCACCACAAAAGTGCAAAAGCAGTACGCTCATGGTGCAAGATACATCATGACGCGCCCTCAATGGCGAACCGCGCCCGCCCTGCGATAGCGCCTGGTCTCATTGGCACGCGTCTTGCTTGAGTTCTGTTGTAGTTCTGAATCCCGCCACACTTCCCCAAGGAGTTTTCATGGCCTCCCCGCAAAAAGTGCTTGACCTCATCAGCGAGCACGACGTCAAGTTCGTCGATCTGCGCTTTACCGACACCCAGGGCAAGGAGCATCACGTTTCCGTACCGGCCCATTCTTTTGACGAAGACTCGCTCGAGAGTGGGCAGGCTTTCGACGGTTCCTCCATCGCGGGCTGGAAAGGAATCGAGGCGTCTGACATGCTGTTGATGCCGGATGCCGAAACCGCAAGGCTCGATCCATTTCGCGATGTCTCCACGCTGATCCTCACCTGCGACGTGGTGGAACCGGCCGACCTCAAAGGCTACGATCGTGACCCACGCTCGCTGGCGAAGCGGGCAGAGGCCTATTTGAAATCGAGCGGCTTGGGCGACACGGCCTATTTTGGCCCCGAACCCGAATTTTTTGTGTTCGATGGCATCACCTGGGGGGTGGACGCTTCGGGGTGCTTCTACAAGGTGCGAAGCGAAGAGGCGCCGTGGTCGTCGGGTATCGATTATGAATTCGGCAACAGCGGTCACCGGCCTCGTCAGAAGGGTGGCTATTTTCCGGTACCGCCCACCGATTCCTTTCAGGATCTGCGCTCCGAGATCTGCCTGCTGCTCGAACAGCAGGGCGTACCAGTAGAAGTGCATCATCACGAGGTGGCTTCGCCGGGCCAACTGGAAATCGGCACCGTGTTCAACACGCTGGTGCGTCGTGCCGACTGGAACCAGATACTCAAGTACACCGTTTGGAACGTGGCTGCGAGCTACGGCAAAACGGCCACTTTCATGCCCAAGCCCATTGTGGGCGACAACGGTTCAGGCATGCACGTGCACCAGTCCATCTGGAAAGACGGCCAGAACCTGTTTGCCGGCAATGGCTACGCAGGCCTCTCGGAATTCGCCCTGTTCTATGTGGGAGGTGTGATCAAGCACGCACGCGCGCTCAACGCACTTACCAACCCCAGCACCAACTCCTACAAACGTCTGGTGCCGCACTTCGAAGCGCCGGTCAAACTTGCCTATTCAGCGCGCAACCGGTCGGCCTCCATCCGCATTCCTTACGTGAGCACTCCCAAGGCGCGCCGAATCGACACGCGCTTTCCCGACCCCATGGCCAACCCCTACCTGGCTTTTTCCGCCCTGATGATGGCCGGCCTGGATGGCGTGATGAACAAGATTCATCCTGGCGACCCGGCCGACAAGAATCTCTACGATCTGCCCCCCGAGGAAGACGCCAAGATTCCCACGGTGTGCACATCGCTGGAGCAAGCGCTGCAGGCTCTGGACGAAGACCGTGAGTTTCTCACTCGGGGGGGAGTGTTCAGCAACACCATGCTCGACGCTTACATCAGTCTGAAGATGGACGAAGTCACGCGCCTGCGCATGACCACACACCCGGTGGAGTTCGATCTCTACTACGGCCTGTGAACCATGGCGACGTTTCGAGCTGCAGCCTCGCTGGCGCCTCAGGAGTCGGTTGAGCACTCGGCTTTGCCATCGCTCGACCTCTTGGCCAGTGCGGTGCTGCTGCTCGATGATGCAGGTGTCATCGAGCACGCCAACGCTGCCGCCGAGCATCTTCTGGGCATGTCGCAACGCCAGCTCGAAGGCTTGTATGCGCCCGCATGCTTCGCGGATGGAGAGGTGTTGGAGCGTTCCCTGCAGGAAGGTCGCGAGGAGCGCTTTGCCGAGAAGGGGCAGCCCCTGGCGCTTGCCAGACCGGGCAGTGACGTGGTGCATCTCGACACGATGTTGGTGGT
This sequence comes from Alcaligenaceae bacterium, assembly GCA_029265335.1. GTDB lineage: Bacteria > Pseudomonadota > Gammaproteobacteria > Burkholderiales > Burkholderiaceae_B > Verticiella. The sequence continues at coordinate 14,105 of JAJUJN010000004.1, read as the reverse complement.
GCTACACGGCCAGCCTTGGGCGTTTTTGCTGGAGCTTCGCGAAATCGAGAATCGCCTGCGCATCGACCGGGCCGACCAGCAGTGGCAGCAGGCTGCGGCACAGCGCGAAGTGCTGCGCAATCTGGCCCACGAAATCAAGAACCCTTTGGGCGGGCTGCGCGGCGCCGCCCAGTTGCTGCAGGCCGAGTTGAGCGAGGCCGAGTTGCTGGAGTACACCGAGGTGATCATTGCCGAAGCCGATCGCCTGCACCTGCTGGTGGATCGAATTCTGGCGCCGCACCGCACGCGACGGCAAATCGATGCCGTCAACATTCACGAGGTCTGTGAACGCGTGGCAGCCCTGGTATTGGCTGAATTCCCCACGGCCCTTGAGATCGTGCGTGACTACGATATTTCCGTTCCGGAGCTCAAGGGCGACCGTGAGCAGTTGATTCAAGCCGTGCTCAATATCGTGCGGAATGCCGCTGAAGCGCTCAGCCAGATGCCGCGCCACTTTCCTGGTGAGCTGACGCTGCGCACGCGGGTGCTACGGCAGATCACTCTGGGTGGTCAACGCCACGCTTTGGCCCTGGAGCTGCTGGTCATCGACAACGGCCCGGGAATCCCGGAGGCTCTGCGTGAGCATATCTTTCACCCTCTGGTGTCGGGCAAGGCCGACGGCACAGGGTTGGGCTTATCGCTGGTACAGGCCATCGTGCAGCAACATGGCGGCCTGGTGTCGGTCGAAAGCCGTGTTGGCCGCACTGAATTCCAATTGCTCTTGCCGCTGAGTCCAACAAGTGGCGAAGGAAACGCGGAATGAATCCGATCTGGATCGTCGACGACGATCGCTCGATACGCTGGGTACTGGAAAAATCTCTCTCGCGCGCAGGTTGGCCGTGGCGCAGTTTCGCCAGTGCCGACGACGCTCTGGCCGCCCTTGAGAGCAATGTTCCGCAATTACTCATTTCAGACATCCGCATGCCGGGCGCCGACGGTCTCGAACTTCTGCGAGTTTTGAAAACCCGTCATCCTCACGTGCCGGTGATTGTCATGACGGCTTATTCCGACCTCGATAGCGCGGTGTCTTCGTTTCAGGGTGGGGCCTTCGACTATCTCGCCAAACCTTTCGACGTCGATGAGGCGTTGCAGCTCATCGCGCGAGCCCTGAATCATCATGAGCCCGCACCAGAGGGGCCGAACGGCGAGGCCCGCCCTGGTCTGGATGCTGCGCTCGCTACCGGCATGCTCGGCCAGGCGCCCGCCATGCAGGCTCTGTTTCGCGCTATCGGCCGGCTTTCCACTTCCAACGCCACCGTGCTGATTACCGGGGAATCCGGTAGCGGCAAGGAACTGGTGGCGCGTGCTTTGCATCGTCACAGCGCTCGCGCCGACCGTCCGTTTGTGGCCCTGAATACGGCAGCCATCGCGGGTGAACTCCTGGAGTCGGAGCTGTTCGGGCACGAGCGCGGTGCGTTCACCGGTGCTCACGCGCGACGCGCGGGCCGCTTCGAAGAAGCCGACGGTGGCACTCTGTTCCTCGATGAAATCGGCGACATGCCAGGTGAACTGCAGACTCGGCTGTTGCGAGTGCTTGGCGACGGCAGCTTCTATCGTGTGGGCGGCACCACCGCAGTGAAGGTGAATGTTCGTGTGATAGCCGCCACGCATCAGAAACTCGAAGAACTGGTGCAGCAAGGCAGGTTCCGCGAAGATCTGTTCCACCGACTCAACGTCATCCGCCTGCGGCTGCCGCCTCTGCGCGAACGGGCCGAAGACATTCCCTTGCTGGCTCAGCACTTTTTGCAGACCAGCGCACGCAACCTGGGCATCGAACCCAAAGTGATGAGTGCTGAGGCATTGTCGGTGCTCACGCGGTGCCAGTTTCCAGGCAATGTGCGCCAGCTCGAGAACGTGTGTCAGTGGTTGTCGGTGATGGTGCCCTCGCGGGTGATAGCCGTGACGGATCTACCGGCCGATCTACAGGCAATTCCAGCTTCGTTCAACAACACGGGCTTTACGGTTGCGGGGCAAGATCAGTGGCCGGAGGCGGTCGCGCAGAAGCAGGGTGCGAGCCACGCCGCGTCGAATATGCCAGGCGCCTCGGCACCGGTAGACCTGCGCTGGTTGCAAGGCCTGGAAGACCTCGCCCTGGAGCGGCTGCGTGCCGGCGACCAGAACATACTGCACGACATGAGTCGTGATTTTGAGCGCACACTCATTCGTGCGGCTTTGCGCGCCACCGGTGGCCGCCGCGTGGAAGCCGCGCAGCGGCTGGGCCTGGGGCGCAACACCATCACCCGCAAAATGCGCGAGCTGGGAATGGAGTAGGCGACGGACGGTTCAACGGCCGCGAAATTGCGGCGTGCGCTTTTCGGCAAAGGCCTGACGACCTTCCTGCAGATCTTCGCTGGCCAGGAGCCGTTGCTGGATGGTCAACTCTTCTTCGAGTGAACCGTACAAACCTTGGAGGTCTCGCGCCATGAGGCGGCGCAAGGCACCCAGCGCCAATGGTGCGCGGCGAAGCAGGGCGCTGGCGATTTCGCGCGCCTTGGTGAGCGCTTCGCCATCATTTACCGCTTCTTCCACTAGCCCCCAGTCGGCGGCCTGCGGAGTGCGTACCACCAGACCCTGCAGCATCATCTGCCGAGCACGACCGGCGCCGATCCGTAGCGGCAAGGTATAAGCCAGACCGGTATCGGGAATGAGACCCACGCCCGTGAAGGGGGCGCAAAAGCGCGCCGACTCACCGGCCACCACGATGTCGCAGGCGGTGGCATACGAGAAGCCCGCGCCGTACACATTGCCCTCGAGGGCGCCAATCACGGGTTTGTCGCCAAATAACATGAGTTTGAGGCAGTCGTGCATCACCCGGAGTCGCAATTCTCCATTGGGACCGGCTGGGGGATCTTTCAGATCGCCACCGGTGCAAAAGTGCGCTCCCGCACCGGTAAGTATCAACACCCGCACCTCGTCGTCGGCCAGCAAGCGTTGCAATTCGCTGCGCCACTGGCTGAGCAAGGCATAGTTGAGGGCATTCATGCGTTCCGGCCGGTTGAGCGTGATGGTGGCTACGCCATCGGCAACCGACACCAGAACCGGATCGCCTGCAGAAGTTGCGGTCATTGGTGGTTCCTTGGTTTTTGGATTCAACGGAAGTTTTTGTGTATCGAGTAGCAGGTGCTGCTTTTGCGGCTCAGCCTAGCTCCATGATGACCGGCGCATGATCGGAAGGCTGTTCGTTGCGGCGCGGTTCTTTATCGATGATGCAACCGACGCAATGCGGTTTGAGGGCGTCGGAAATGAGCACGTGATCGATGCGCAGACCGGCGTTGCGACGGAAAGCCAGCTGTCGGTAATCCCACCAGCTGAAGCTCCGTTCGGGCTGTTCGAACAGACGAAAGCTGTCGTGCAAGCCGAGGTCGAATAACGCCTGCAAAGCCTCGCGCTCCGGCGTGGAGGCCAGAATTTTCTCGCGCCATTTTTCGGGGTCGTGAATATCACGATCTTCTGGCGCCACGTTGAAGTCGCCCAAGACCATCAAGCGCGGCCAGGTTTTGAGTTGTTCGGCCACAAACTCGCGCAGCGCGGCGAACCATTCGAGCTTGTAGCGGTATTTGTCGCTGCCCACTTCCTGGCCGTTCGGGCAGTAGGTGTTGATCACGCGGATGTCGCCCCAGGCGCTGGGTACGGTGGCAGTGATGACACGCTGCTGCGGATCGTCGTAGGTAGGCAGATTGCGCACTACGTCGTGCACGGGTTCGCGGCTGAGGATTGCCACCCCGTTGTAGGTGGGTTGACCCGCCGATACCGTGTGATAGCCTGCGTCGCGCAGCGCGTCTACAGGCACGCGCTCGTCAATGAGCTTGAGCTCCTGCAGGCACAGAACGTCTACGGGGTTATCGGCCAGCCACTCCAGAACCTGCGGCAAACGAACCCTGAGCGAATTGATATTCCAAGTAGCAAATTTCATTGATTGATCCGGATAGAACGCCGCCAATGTTAGCCCGGATCAGCAGACACGGCCGAAAGCGGTTCAGCTTTGGTGATGCAAATACTTATGAAACAACTCGAAGCGAGAACTCACTTCGAGCTTGCGGTAGAGCTTTTTGCGGAAGGTGCGCACGGTGTTGGGGGACACGCCGAGATCGAGGGCTATGGCCTCGATGCTGAGGCCGGCCAACAGGCGTTGAAACACGTCTTTCTCGCGAGGCGTGAGTTGTGTCAGCAAGGCTTGACGATGCTGCAACAACGGAGTGGGCGGCGCCGGCGCATCGTTATGGCTGGCGTTGAGTGCCACATGTTGACGCAACAGCGCCGTGAGAGTGCCCAGCCAACGCTGCAAGGTATTGAGGTCGTTGTGACTGAATTTGGGTGACGGCGCCTGCCGATAGCCGTGGCAGGCTACCAAGGTGTTACCCCCCCGGGTCACGATCGCCACGCGGTCGACGAGCCGGCTATGCTCAAAGAAAAACGACTTGTAAACCGAGCTGGCCGGCACCTGCAGGTTCATGCGAGTGAGCCGGGAGCCGTCTTCTTCGAGCACCCCGATTTCGCCACTAGTGGGGTCCATCAGATGATAGGAATCGAGATAGCGTTGGGTGAGCGATTGAGCCAGCCCCGGCGCCATCCTCCCTACCGTGAACAGGGTATGACCGGGGCTTTCGGCCGTTTGGCTGAAGGCCACAATCTGATCGACGGCGCCAAGCTGTTGTTGCCAGAACTCCAGCAGGCTGGAGCCGAATTCGCTGCTGCCCACCGTCCGCACCAACTTGGGCAGACCGTGGGCGGGGTCGAGCGCCTGATCGGGTTCCTGCAGGGCAGCCGTAGACTGCCTGAGCGAAGTCATGGGTTGAGCTGAACAGTTTCCGGTTGCGCGCCCTGGCCGTGAGCCGCCGGGCTCGCACTGTTCTTTTCCACTTCGATACGTTTGTTGATCATCCAGCGAAAACGATTGAGAGCGGCATCGAGGCCCACGGGCACCATCTCGAAGTCGGGATCGATCTGCAGGTTTTTCTGCTGGGCGTGGATCATGGCGTGATCCTCGTGGAAGGCATCGATCAGGATCTGGTGAATGGTTGCCGTTACCTGCGGATCGTCGATGCAGATGTTATGAGCCTGCGAAAAGAAGTAGTGACAGCTGTCGGCGGTTTCGGGGGTGACGGCTTGCGCGCTGCGAAATTCCACCGCATTTTCGAAGTTACCCTCGGGAGCTCCGGTATTGGCAGGGGCGCTGCCGGAATGCATCAACAAAATGCCGGGCACCAGAAAGTCGTAGACATTCCAGCGGTCGACCGGGTCTGTCCAGTCGGTCACCTTGCGCACGAAGGGCGCCGGGGGCGACGACAAATGCCAGCGCGAGATGCGCATGCCGTTGGCGAGGTTATCGATGGTGGGCCGCAGATTGGCAAAACTCTCGTCGCCGCCTACGGTCGTGGGATGCACATAGGGCAGATGCGAAAAATCGAGCAGGTTGTCGGTCACCAGCAGATAGTTCACCCCGTAGTGCAGATAACCCTCGCGATACTTCCAGGCGTCGTCGTCGAGCCAGAAGGTGTCGGGTATGGAAGCGGGATCGGCCAGGCTGGGGTCGCCCATCCAGATCCAGATCCAGTTCGTTTTTTCGACCACCGGAAAGGCGCGCACCCGCGCGTTGGGCGGAATGCGATCTTGTGCCGGCACCTGAATACATTCACCCTCGGGGTTGAACAGCAAGCCGTGATACAGGCAGCGCACGTTGCCGTTCTCGAGGCGCCCGCGTGACAGCGGCGCTCCACGATGACAGCAGCGATCTTCGAGCGCCCGCACTTGCCCCTGCGCGTCGCGCCACAGCAGCACCGGTGTGTTGAGCAGTACCCGAGAGAACAGCGCCTCTTGGCTGACCTCGCTCGACCAGGCCGCCACGTACCAGCAATTCTTCACGAACATGGTTTGTCTCCTTGGCTACGGCCCGCCAGGGCGGCGGACCCGGTGTTGCGACTGCACGCCCATTTGGCTACGAGCTTCAAGCAGCCCTCAAGCAATTTTCAAGCAGCCCTCAAGCGAAGGCCAAGCCCCAGCGCCGCTCGTTTCAGGCCACGCCCGCCAGGCGAGAGGGCGCCTGCACTGGCTGTTCGGCCGTACGTTCGAGGCGTTGGGCGGCTTCGGCCTCGGCACGGGCCTTGATGTACTTGCGCATTTCCACCGAGGCGCGGTCGCTGGCAACCGAAATCTCGAAGAAATCATCATCTGCTTTTTCGAGCATTTGCTCAAGATGTTGCATGCCGTCGACGTCTTCCTGGAAGGCTTTAAAAAGTTCGTCGTGCATGAACTGCGTGATCCACTCCTGATCTTGTGCGAAATCGCGACCGTGCACGATGAAATAGTGGGTGCTGCCGTGAGTTTCGGGGGTGGGAATATGAGCGGTGCGGATGCGGAATTCGGGGCGATCGGCCTCGGGCAAGGCGTTGTCGTAGAAGCGCACCGCCACGGTGTGCAGCGACGGCGCCATGAACTCGGAGCGCACGATGCGGGCTGCCTGCGGATAGCCTTCCATGCCGGTAGGTTTGGCCCAGACGGGCGGCAGGGTAGTGGGCACCACATCGCGCAGCAAGGCAAAACGACCCTCGTTGATTTCGGCGCGGAATTTGGCGGCGGCGTAATCGGGGGTGCCGAAGCTCTTGGCGTGCAAGAAGCTCAGGTGGGTGAGATCGAGCAAGTTCTCGTGCAGGCTCACGTAGTTGCCCTGCAGATGAAAATACCCCTTGGAACAGACCCAATCGGGCTCGGTGATCCACTGATGAGGTGGCAAGCGAGCCGGGTCGGCTTCTTCTTCGCCCAGCCAGATCCAGAGCAGGGGGCCGCGCTCCACAATCGGATACTGGCGCACGCCCACACCTTTGGGGCAGCGATCTTGCGAGGGCACTTGCACCAGAGTGCCGGTAACGTCGTAACGAAACCCGTGGTAGCCGCACACCACGGTGTCACCATCCAGAAAACCTTCTGAGAGCGGGTAGGAGCGGTGGATGCAACGGTTGTCGAGGGCAACCGCCTGCCCTCCCTCGGTGCGATATAGGATCACGTCGCGACCCAGCAAGGTACGGCGCAGCAGGCTGCGCCCCACTTCGTCGGCGAAGGCCGCCACATACCATTCGTTGTAGATGAACGGGGTGTTGCGGTCTGCCATGCGGCTGCCCGCCTTGCGGGCGGCTTGCACCACTTCTTGCGATGTTTGTGCCATGAGGGCCTCCTTGTGATTGGCCGGCACGGGTTGCGCCCGTGCCCATGACACATAGTTTAGGCATCGCCCCAGACGCGACAATCACCCTCGTGGATGATCGGGAAACCCCTTAGTTTGTGGTTTCGGTCTGGGTAAGTCCGCTATGCCGCAACAGTGCCTCGATGTCGGGTTCGCGGCCACGGAAGGCTCGGAAGGTTTCTTCTGCTGGTCGGGCGCCGCCCACCGCCAGCACTTCGCGCCGGAACTTCTGGCCGAGTTCGGGTACCAGACGGCTGCCTTTGCGCGCGGCCTCTTCGAAGGCGGCATAGGCGTCGGCCGACAGTACCTCTGCCCATTTGTAGCTGTAATAGCCAGCGCTGTAGCCACCAGCAAAGATGTGGCCGAAGGCGTGAGGGAAGCGATGCCATTCCGGCGGCTGAATCACGGCTACTTCGTTGCGCACCGCCTGGAGGGTAGCGAGGATGTCCGCGGCTTGCGCAGGCTCCTGGCGTTGGTGCAGCAGCATGTCGAAGAGCGAGAACTCGACCTGGCGCAGCATGCCCATGCCGGACAGGAAATTGCGCGCCGCGTGGAGTTTGTCGTAGAGCTCGCGCGGTAACGCCTCGCCGGTGTCGACGTGACCGCTGAGACGCTGCAGCACGTCGTACTCCCAAACGAAATTCTCCATGAATTGCGAGGGCAGCTCGATGGCGTCCCATTCCACGCTGCTGAAGGCCGACGCGCCGATCTCGTCCACTTCCGACAGCAAGGCGTGCAGAGCGTGCCCTGCTTCATGGAAGAGGGTGACGACGTCGTCGTGGGTGAGCAGGGACGGGCGGTCGCCTTGGGGTGCGGCAAAATTACAGGTGAGAAAAACGATGGGCGTTTGCAGATGATCGCCTTTGCGTCGGCGATGGCGATCGAGGTCGACCCAGGCTCCGGCCTGCTTGCCGGTACGAGCGTAGAGGTCGAGGTAAAGATGACCGACCATGCCGCCATCGGGGTTGCTGACGTCGATCACCATCACGTCGGGGTGCCAGACGGGCCCCTTGCCGCGTTGCAAGCGCACGGCAAACAGAGTTTCGACGGTGTCGAACCAGCCGTCGAGAACACGGGGCAGGGGGAAGTAAGGCCGCAGCGCCTCTTCGGAATAGTGGTAGCGGTGCTGACGCAGATGCTCAGAAACATAGGCCACGTCCCAGGGCTGCAGTTCGTTCATGCCGAGCTCGCTGCGGGCGTGCTGCTTGAGCTGTTCGAGGTCGGCCTCGGCGGCAGGGCGGGCGCGCCGCGCCAATTCGCGCAGAAACTCGAGCACCTGCGACGCCGAACGGGCCATGCGCGTTTGCAGCTGCCGACTGGCGAAGGTATCGAAGCCGAGCAGCTGGGCTTCTTCGTGGCGCAGCTGCAGCAGCTCTGCCATGAGCTCGGAGTTGTCGTAGCGAGGGTCGCCCATCTCGGACGCGCGAGTGGCATACGCCCGGTACATTTCGGCGCGCAGCTCGGCGTCGTGGGCATACTGCATGACGGGCACATAGCAGGGGGCCTGCAGGGTGAGTCGCCACCCGGGCACGTCTGCCGCTTCGGCGGCCGCGCGAGCAGCTGTGAGGACATCTTCGGGCAGGCCGGCCAGTCGCGCCTCGTCGGTGATGTCGAGTGACCAGGCGTCGGTCGCGTCGAGCACATTCTCGGAGAACTTCTGACTGAGTGCAGCCTGGCGCTCTTGCAAAGCGGCGAATCGCTCACGTGCTTCGCCCTGGAGCTCAACGCCACTCAAGCGGAAGTCGCGCAACGCCAGTTCGATGATGCGCTGGCGCACGGCTGGCAGATGCCGGTATTCGCTGGATTCGTGGAGCCGTCGGTACTGGGCATAGAGGCCTTCGTGCAGGCCGAGCCAGGTGCCGAACTCCACCACCATGGGCAGAACTTCGTTATAGGCGTCGCGCAACTCCGGCGTGTTGACCACCGAGTTGAGGTGGCCGGCCGCCGACCACGCGCGCCACAGAGGTTCGGTGGCGTCATCGAGTGCGGTAACCACGGAATCGTAAGTGGCCGGTGCGTTGGCCTGAGTGACTTGGTTTACTGCGGTGCGCGCCCGCTCCAGCCAATGCTCGATGGCGGGCTTGATGTGTTCGGGGCGAATTTCGTTGTAGGCAAGCAGTTCGCCCTGTTCGATCAGGGGATTGGTCATAGGGTCTCCGGTTGCGTGCCCAGGCTGCGCTGCGCCGCTTCGAGTGTGTTCACCAGCAGCATGGCGATGGTCATGGGGCCCACTCCGCCCGGCACGGGGGTGATTGCGCCTGCCACTTCACGAGCAGACGCAAAGTGCACATCGCCGTGCAGCTTGCCGTCGGCGCCGCGGTTGATGCCAACGTCGATGACGACCGCACCCGGTTTGATCATGTCGCCGTTCACAATGCCTTCGCGCCCCACCGCCACGACGAGGACGTCGGCGCGTCGGCATTGCGCAGCCAGGTCGCGTGTTTTCGAGTTGCAAAGGGTGACCGTGGCGCCGGCCTGCAGCAGCAACATGGCCATGGGCTTGCCCACGATGTTGCTGGCGCCCACGACCACGGCTTCGGCGCCGCGCAGCGGGGTATTGAGCGACTCCAGCATCTTCATGACGCCGTAAGGCGTGCAGGGGATCACGCGAGGCTGACCGCTGAAGAGCAGACCGGCATTGCTCACGTGAAAGCCGTCGACGTCTTTCTCGGGCGCGATGGCTTCGATCACGGCGTGAGAAGAAAGGCCGGCCGGCAGGGGCAGCTGCACCAGAATGCCGTGAATGGCGGGGTTGCGGTTGAGCTCATCGATTTCGTTCAGCAAGGTGTCTTGCGTGGTGTCGGCCGGCAGTTGGCGAAGTTCGGAGTGCAGCCCGGCTTCGGCACAGGCTCGCACCTTGTTACGCACATAAACCTGCGAGGCGGGATCATCACCGACCAGTACGACGGCAAGCCCGGGCACCAGGCCGTGCCGTTCTTTGAGTTCTGTCACTTGTTGAGCGACATCGGCGCGCAGGCTGCGGGCCAATTCGGTGCCGTTGATGAGCTGGGCAGTCATGGAGTCTCGTTGAGTTGGCGGGTGTTGGGGAATGGTTTCATGGGCAGTGCTACTGCCGGGAGTCTCCCAGCGCCACCTTCATGAGATCGGCTACGGTGGCTACCTGCAGCTTTTCCATGATGTTGGCCCTGTGAGCCTCCACAGTTTTGATGCTGATGCCGAGGTCGTCGGCGATCTGCTTGTTGAGGCGACCCGCCACGATACGCTCGAGCACCTGTTGCTCGCGAGAGGTGAGCCGGCCGAGCATGGCTTCGCGCTCGCGACGCTGTGCCGCAAGTTCGGCCTGCTCCTGGGCCTTCACAAACATATTGGCCACGATCACGCGCAGGTCGGCTTCGTTGAAGGGTTTTTCGAGGAAGTCTACCGCGCCGCGTTTGATGGTGCTGACCGCCATGGGGACATCGCCGTGGCCGGTGATGAATACGGTTGGCAGTGGGGCCTTGCGCGCCAGGAGTACTTCCTGGAGCTCCAGGCCGCTCATGCCGGGCATTCGCACGTCGACGATCAAAACTCCAATCACCTCTGGATCGTAGGCTTCAAGAAAAGCTTCAGCGCTGGCGAAGTCGCGCACACGGTAACCATTGGCCTCAAGCAGCCAGCGCAGTGAATCACGCACGGCGTCGTCGTCGTCCACGATAAAGACAGTGTTCGACGTAGAGGGGTTTTTCATGCTAGTGGCTCCTTCTCGTTAAATGCGAATGCCGGTACGTTGCCGGTCTCGGTCTCCAGGTCTGTGGGGTGCGCGTAAGCGGGGCGGCGCGGCAGCGTGGGCAGAGTGAAGCGGAAAATGGTACCGCCTGCCGGGTTGGGCTCGGCCCAAAGACGACCGTGGTGAGATTCGATGATGGTGCGGCAGATGTTGAGCCCCATGCCCATACCTTCCGACTTGGTGCTGAAGAAAGGCTCGAAAAGGCGCGCGGGATCGAGGTCGCCGAGGCCGTGGCCGCGATCCATCACAATCACCTCAAGCTGCTCACCACGAACTTCTACCTTGACAGTGACTTCGCGCTCGGTGGCTTCGGCCATGGCGTCCATGCCATTTTTGATGAGGTTGAGCAGCACCTGTTCGATAAGAATGGGGTCGGCCATGACGTCCGGCAATTCGGGCGGCAGCCACTTGATGATATCGATGCGGCGTTTCTGCGCGTCGAGCTCGGCAAAGCTCACGGCATTATCGATCACGGTGGTGATGTCCACCGCTTGACGCCTGGGTTCGCTGCGCTTGACGAACTCACGGATGCGTCGAATGATCAGACCCGCGCGCTCGGCCTGAGCCGCGGCTTTTTCAAGTGCCGGCAATAGCTTATCGGGATCTGTCTGGCCGCTGCGCACCAAAGCCACCGCGCCCATACTGTAGTTGGCAATGGCGGTGAGCGGCTGATTGAGTTCGTGGGCGAGCGACGACGCCATCTCGCCCATGGCAATGAGCCGACTGGTGATCTGAATTTTTTCTTGTTGCTGCAGCGAGGCTTCTTCTTGTGCGCGCCGTTCGGTGATGTCGCGGGCCACCTGCAGCCGCACCCGACGCCCGTCGGTCCAGGCCAGCATGCGATGATTCACTTCAAACCATAGGCGGGTGGAGGGTGAGTAAACCTCTACGGCCTCTTCGGTGTAGCGACCCCGGCGGCCCGCCAGGAGTTCGGCGTGCCCCGTTGCTTGATGGCCAAAGATTCGACGATAGGTTTTATTGGCGAAAAGCAGCTCGGGACCGTCGCCAGCGTCGGCGGTAACCGAAATGGCGTCGTCTAACCCCTCGAGAACTGTCATGAAGCGCTCATGCGCCGCGGCGAGGGTTTCGCGAATGCGCTTGGATTCGGTGATGTCGGTGATGGATGTCATCCAGCCGGTTTGAACGCCGGTGTGATCGACCAGCGGTGACACATACATTCGCGTGGTGAGCCGCGAGCCGTCTCGGCGTTGGGCCTGCATCTCGAGGCCGCTGGTGGGTGCGTTGCCCGCCAGAAGCATGGACATCATGCGCTGGTGTGCAGCGTGTTGACCGGGCACCCAGTAGGGAAAGGGCGGGGTGCGGCCAATCAGATCGGTTTCGTTCCAACCGATCAATCGGCAGAAAGCCGGATTGACGTAAGTGATGCGGCCATCCATATCGAGCACCCGCATGCCGGTCAGCATGGATTTTTCCATGGCGCGCCGGAAGGCCGTTTCGGCGATGAGTGCTTTTTCGGCTTTCTGGCGGAAGCGCATGTGGCGCCACAGGGCCAGCAGGCTCCACATGATGACCAGCGACAGCGAAGCCACCACCAGCAACAACGTGCGGTGGGAATCCTGCAGCAAGGTTCGATAGGGGTCGTCGAGGCTTTCCAGCCAGACCACGACGGCAATGATCACGCCGGCGAGCGCCACGATGGCGATGAGCGGCGCCAACCAATAGAGGTAGCGTCGCAGCCGAGAAGAATCGGGCTCCGGATGCAAATTGCCAGGAGAAGGTTGACGAGCCATGACGTAAGTTTAAATCGTGTTGCGAATCAGGGTTTGTTTTTCATATTATGAAATTAAACCTCGTAATGTGAAATATCAATTGCCTTCAAGGGGCTCTGGCCACTAGAATCAAGGCTCCGCAGCAACGATCGGAGACAGGCTCATGTCTGCACAACCCGCCTTTTTAGCCCCCGACGACGACTCTCAAGAAACCCAGGAGTGGCTCGATGCCCTCGAAGCTGTATTAGAGCGCGAGGGGCCGGAGCGGGCTCACTATCTCCTTGAGCGGCTCATTGATCTCGCGCGTCGTTCAGGTGCCAACCTGCCTTACCGCGCACAAACCGCCTACGTCAATACCATCCCGCCGCATCTCGAAGAACCTTCGCCGGGTCGGCATGATCTTGAAGCGCGCATCCGCTCGTATGTGCGCTGGAACGCCATGGCGATGGTGGTAAAGGCCAACCGCAGCACGCCGCCGGGCGACGGTGATCTGGGCGGCCACATTGCCTCGTTCGCCTCGCTGGCCACCATGATCGGTACTGGCCAGAATCATTTCTGGCATGCCGAAACCGAAGACCACGGCGGCGACCTCGTCTATTTTCAGGGGCACTCCTCGCCGGGCATCTATGGCCGTGCCTTTCTCGAAGGCCGCCTCACCGCCGAGCAGCTCGATCACTTCCGCCAAGAGGTCGACGGCAAGGGTTTACCGTCGTACCCCCACCCCAAGCTGATGCCGGATTTCTGGCAGTTTCCCACAGTATCGATGGGGTTAGGGCCCATCATGGGAATCTACCAGGCACGTTTCCTTAAATATCTGCACGCCCGTGGGATCGCCGATACCAGCAAGCGTAAAGTCTGGGTCTTCTGCGGCGACGGCGAAATGGACGAACCCGAGTCGCTGGGCGCCATCAGCCTGGCCGCTCGCGAGAAGCTCGACAACCTCATCTTCGTGGTCAACTGCAACCTGCAGCGTCTCGATGGCCCGGTGCGAGGCAACAGCAAAGTGATCCAGGAGCTCGAAGGCGAGTTCCGAGGCAGTGGCTGGAATGTGCTCAAGCTTATCTGGGGCGGCTACTGGGATCCTCTTCTGGCGCGCGACAAAGAAGGCATTCTGCGGCGCATCATGGAAGAAACCGTCGATGGCGAATACCAGGCGTACAAGGCCAACGACGGCGCCTATGTACGCGAAAAGTTCTTTGGCAAGCACCCCAAGCTGCTCGAGATGGTGAGCCGCCTGAGCGACGAAGACGTCTGGCGCCTCAATCGTGGTGGCCACGATCCGCACAAGGTGTATGCGGCCTTCCATCAGGCCGTCAATCACGAGGGTCAGCCCACGGTAATCCTGGCCAAGACCATCAAGGGCTACGGCATGGGTCATGTAGGCGAGGCCAAGAACCCCACGCACCAGCAGAAAAAACTCGACGCCGATTCC
>JAJUJN010000192.1 GCA_029265335.1 Alcaligenaceae bacterium | reverse complement strand
CGGTGGCGTCAGGTTCATTTTCGCTCAAGTGGCTTGCCGAAAATTCAGGAGTGCGCATAGCGGGTGGAATGAGTCAGCTGGGCACTATTACAATTCCGTTCCAGGCTTGGGAACACACGGCAAATAATGCCTTTTTTGCGCCCACCAACGACCAGGCGCTCATCACCCGCCTCGAAGAGGCCATGGATCAGCTGCGGCGCGACGGCGACTCCGTGGGCGCGAGCGTGGTGGTCGAGGCCACCGGGCTGCCGGTGGGGCTCGGCGAACCCTTATACGACCGCCTCGACGCCGATCTGGCGCACGCCATGATGGGCTTGAACGCGGTGAAAGGGGTGGAGATCGGCGACGGCATGTTGAGTGCGGAACAGCGCGGCACCGAGCATGGCGACGAAATCACACCCGAAGGTTTCTTGAGCAATCACGCCGGCGGCATTCTGGGCGGGATCAGTACCGGTCAGGCCATTCACGTCAAAGTGGCCATCAAACCCACATCCAGCATCCGTACGCCGCGTCGATCGATCGATGTGCAGGGCGAACCGGTGCTGGTAGAAACCTTTGGTCGGCACGATCCCTGTGTGGGCATCCGCGCCACCCCCATTGCCGAAGCCTTGATGGCTCTGGTGCTCATGGATCATTGGTTGCGGCATCGCGCCCAGTGTGGGCATGTGGTGCCGCCCACCGTGGTGCCCGGAGCCGTGAACCCCTGAAGGAGTCGATCATGCACGCCATGCCTTTTGCTGAAGAGTCACCACCCGAACCGCGCACGCGCTGCGCCGCACCTACCTCACGCGCCTGGCCGTGGCTGAGAGCCACTGTGGCGGGCGCGAGCTTGTTGGTGATGGTTGCCTGCGCGCCGGTACAGACCACCCAAAGCGGCGCGGTGGGGGTGGATCGCAAGCAATATGTCACCAGTCTGATTTCGCCGCAGCAGGTGGAGCAGGAGGCCGCCCAAACCTACGCGGCGGTCATGGGTGAAGCCCGCGCCCACGGCGCGCTCAACCCCGATCCCCAGCAAACCCAACGGGTGCGTCGCATCGCCGAGCGTCTCATCGCCCAGGTGCCGGCGTTTCGGGCCGACGCCGCCAATTGGCAATGGCAGGTGAACGTGATCGAGAGCGATCAGGTCAACGCTTGGTGCATGCCCGGCGGCCGCATCGCCGTCTACACCGGCATGTTGGAACGCATCCAGCCTACCGATGCGGAGCTGGCTGCCGTGATCGGTCACGAGATCGCGCACGCCCTGCGTGAACATACCCGAGAGCAAATGTCGCAGCAGTTGGGTGCGGGCTTGGGTTTGAGCGTGCTGGGCGCCATCACCGGCAGCCGCGACGCGGTGGAAATGGGCAACACCTTCACGCAGGTGATGTTCCAACTGCCCAATAGCCGGGAGTTCGAGAACGAAGCCGATGCCATCGGCCTGGAATTGGCGGCCCGTGCTGGCTACGACCCGCGAGCTGCCGTGAGCCTGTGGCGCAAGATGGCCGCCCAGGGCGGCGGTGGTCAGCCCGAGTTTCTTTCCACTCACCCGTCGTCGAGCACGCGCATCGCCAATCTGCAGCAGATGTCCGAACGCCTGATGCCAGTGTATCTGGCCAATCGCTGAGGGGTCCAGCACGATCCGCCAAGGGGCCAGCACCATCACCGGCAGGCCTCGAAGCAGCT
This sequence comes from Alcaligenaceae bacterium, assembly GCA_029265335.1. Taxonomy (GTDB): domain Bacteria; phylum Pseudomonadota; class Gammaproteobacteria; order Burkholderiales; family Burkholderiaceae_B; genus Verticiella. The sequence goes on along the minus strand of JAJUJN010000192.1, from coordinate 3,253 downwards.
TTAGGGCGCTACAACACCGCTGAGTTGGATTCAGTGCATCTGTCTCGTGAGGCGTCCTCGCTGCTCCACTGGGTTAGAGCAGCAGAAGGGCAGCCACCGTGCCGCCGATCTCGGCGGCTTTGTCCCGGTGCTCTTCGGCCAGCGTTTTGGGGGCAAGAATCTCTTCGGGCGATTGGGCGCCATTCATGGCGATGAGCGCCGGAATGGCCAGTTCCAGTCGCCAACCCGTGGCGATGCGCTCGGTCTGGCGGCGGGCGTTGTCGCCATCGGTGCCGGCGGCGATCGCCAGACCATAGGGGCGGCCGGCCAGCTGATCGAGCACCGGATAGTAATTGCGATCGAAGAACTCCTTCATGGCGCCGCTCAGGCTGGCCAGGTTTTCGGGCGCGCAGAACACGTAGCCGTGGGCGGCCAGCAGGTGTTCGGGCTGCACCTCATCCGCTTCGAGGCGATCTACCTGCAGACGCTCGTCGTTCATTTCTCGGGCGGCAGCCAGGGCGCCAGCCTCGGCCGCTTCGCTCAGTTGCCGGGCGGCGCCGGTGCGCGAATGCCAGACGATGAGCAGACGGCGTTTGGGGGTTTCGGTCATGGCGATCTCCTGCGAGCGAGGCATCGCTCGGCGCTATACAATTATTCGAGGCCCCGGCTGGCGGCTAACACGCTGGCGCACACCGCCGAGTTGTGAGGCCTATGTTGCATCGCTAACAAGGAGCTATCCACTGTGAAGCAAATCATCGCCGTCATCAAACCCTTCAAGCTCGACGAAGTGCGCGAAGCCCTGGCCGATGTGGGCGTGAGCGGGCTTACCGTGACCGAGGTGAAGGGTTTTGGCCGTCAAAAAGGCCATACCGAGTTGTACCGCGGCGCCGAATATGTGGTGGATTTTCTGCCCAAGATCCGTATTGAATTGGTGGTGGCCGACGCGATGGTTGAGCAGGCCACCGAAGCCATCATTCGTGCTGCCCACACGGGCAAGATCGGCGATGGCAAGATCTTCGTGTCGCCGGTTGAACAGGTGATACGCATTCGTACTGGTGAAACTGGCGAAGACGCCATCTAGGCTTTTCCGGGCCACACAGGTGCTACATACCCCGCAGCCGGGGCGGTAGCCAGCTCAGGCGCAGCCCCCTGGTGGGGTTGGCGCAGCCAGCGTTCGGGCCCGCTTCCATCAGGCTCGCTTCAAGAGGGCGAGCACTACCCCCGAGCCGCCGTCGTGTGGGCGGGCTTCCACAAAGGCCAACACTTCGTCTTTCTGCGTGAGCCAACGCCGCACTTTTTCTTTCAACACGGGCGTGCGGTTGACCGAGCCCAGACCTTTGCCGTGAATAATGCGCACGCAGCGCCGCTCCTGTTTTACGCAATCGCGCAGGAAGTCGGCCACCACGTCGCGTGCTTCGTCAACGCGCAAGCCATGGAGGTCGACCTGGGCGGTGACTGTCCAGTGACCCCGTCGCAACTTGCGGACCACGTCCGGACCCATGCCGGTGCGTCGGAAGGCGAGCGATTCGTCGGTTTCGAGCAACCATTCGGCGCCGTAGTCGTCGGAGAGCGATTCGCGCAGCACAGCATCGTCGTCGGCCCAGCGCTGCAAGGGCAGGGGGCTGGGAGTGACTGGCTGCGGGGCAATGCGCCCCGAGCTGGGCAGCGGCGTGACCCGCCCCACCATGCGGCGAAACAGCGCTTTATCTGCCGGCGATACCGCCACGGTAGCTTCCGCTGCCGTATGGCGTGCCGGCGGCCAGACTCCGCCGCCAGACCGAGGCTCAACACCGGCGCCGGTGTCTGCCTCCGGCAGCGTGCTGTTGGCGGCCGCTTTTGCGGCCGAACTGGCCTGCTGCCATTCGCGATAGACCTGCTTGAGCCCGGCCAGCGGCATCGGCTTGCTGGGCCCCGCGCTCGAAGGCGGGGGGCCGGTAGTGGTGACCTTGCGTTTACGTTTCTTGGGCATTCTCCAACCACCGTTGCGCGTCGAGCGCCGCCATGCAACCGGTGGCAGCGCTGGTGATGGCCTGGCGGTAAACGTGATCTTGTACGTCGCCAGCCGCGAACACCCCGGGCACCGAAGTGAGTGTGGCCATGCCGTTGAGCCCGCTGCGGGTGATGATGTAGCCGCCCTCCATCTCGAGCTGCCCTTCGAACAACTGGGTGTTGGGCGAATGGCCGATAGCGATGAACACGCCGGTGACATCGAGATCTTTGGTGTCGCCGCTGCGGTTGTCGCGAATCCGTGCGCCGGTCACCCCGGTGTTGTCGCCCAGCACTTCTTCGAGTTCGTGGAAATATTCGAAGCGGATCTTGCCTTCTTCGGCACGCTCCATGAGGCGATCCACCAGGATGGGTTCGGCACGGAACTGGTCGCGCCGGTGAACCACGGTGACCGTACGGCAGATATTGCTCAAATAGAGCGCCTCTTCCACCGCGGTGTTGCCGCCGCCCACCACGATCACGTCTTGATTGCGATAGAAAAAGCCGTCGCAGGTAGCGCAGGCCGACACCCCTTTACCCATGAAGGCTTCTTCGGAGGGCAACCCCAAATACTTGGCCGAGGCGCCGGTGGCGATGATGAGCGAGTCGCAGGTGTAGGTGCCGTTGTCGCCTTTGAGCGTGAAAGGCCGCTCGCCGAGCTGCACATCGTGAATGTGGTCGTTGACCACTTCGGTGTTGAAGCGCTCGGCGTGTTGCAGAAAGCGCTGCATCAGTTCGGGGCCCTGCACCCCTTCGGCGTCGGCCGGCCAGTTGTCGACGTCGGTGGTGGTCATCAGTTGCCCGCCTTGTTCCACCCCGGTGATCAGCATCGGATTGAGGTTGGCGCGAGCGGCATACACCGCCGCGGTATAGCCGGCGGGACCGGAACCGAGAATAAGAACTTTTGCGTGTTTGACGTTGGACATGGTCCTGCCTTGTTTAACGATCCAACCTTCAATTATAAGTACTCCCCCTTGGCGCTCGGGGGGCGGGCGCGGGCATTCCTTTGACAGCACCGTATAATCTGGCGCATGGCTCGAACGTCCGCCACTCCTCCACGCGCCTCGCGCAACTCTCGCAACAGCTCCGACACCATGCCTACCGTGCTGCCGTCGCGTATTTCCGCGTTGCTGCGGGAAGCGCGTTGGCTGGTGTTTGCCGCGCTCGCCGCCTGGCTCGCCCTGGTGCTGGCCAGTTACCACCCACAAGACCCAGGTTGGTCGCACGCCACCTTTGCCGAACACATCCACAATCATGGGGGTCGGTTGGGCGCGTGGATGTCCGACAT
>JAJUJN010000212.1 GCA_029265335.1 Alcaligenaceae bacterium | reverse complement strand
TGGCTCCGGTTTCGTGGAGGTGAACCCAAACTCCAAGATTCCAGCGCTGATGGATCACAGCACGAACCCGCCCACCCGCGTGTTTGAGTCCGGCTCCATATTGCTGTATTTAGCCGAGAAATTCGGCCATTTCATTCCCAAGTCGCCTGCCGAGCGCACGGAATGCTTGAACTGGCTGTTTTGGCAAATGGCCAGCGCGCCAATTCTGGGTGGTGGTTTTGGTCACTTTTTTGCCTATGCACCCGAAAAGTATCGCTACCCCATCGACCGCTACACCATGGAAATCAAGCGTCAGCTCGATGTCCTGGATAAGCAACTGGCAAAGCAAGAATACATTGCAGGTCACGAATACACCATTGCCGATATCGCGATTTGGCCTTGTTATGGCTTGCTGGTTCGAAATGAGGTGTATGAGGCCGCAGAGTTCCTGGACGCTTCCAACTACAGAAACGTTAACCGTTGGGCTGAGAAAATCGCCGCGCGCCCGGCCGTGGAGCGTGGCCGCATGGTGAACCGAACCTGGGGTGACCCTGCTGGCCAGCTGCGCGAACGTCACGATGCCAGCGATTTTGAGTTGCGCACCGAGGATAAATTGAATCCTGAAAGCTGACTCAACGGTTCTTGCCATCGAGCTTCAGCAATTTTGCTGAAGCTTCAACGGCTTTGCGCAAGCAGCGGCGGCAATGGCGTGTGCAAGGAATCGGCAATGGCTCGCAATAGCTCTGCTTGTTTAACGGCAACAACGCCATCATGCTCCACGGCTTTGCCCAGGGCTTCGAGTAAGCGCCGTTTGTCGGCTGGCACCACCTTGGCCAGAAACGTCACCGCCTTTTCCAGAGCGGCGGGTTTCACAGAGTCTCTCGGCAAAATCGTCATGTCTTCAAACGGCAGCAATTCGGCCGCAGCCTTGAACTCCTCCTGAGCTGCCGCCTGATCTTGCGTTCCCGCATAAGCAAGCGCCGACACCAGCACCTCGCTTTCGTTTTTGCGTTTTGCCAAACGGGTGACTTTGAGGCCGCCAGGCGGAGGTTGGGTGTTATGAACGATGATGCGATGCAGCGCCCACTCCATGAGGCTCACTTGGTTGTCGGCGGCAATCAAGTGCTCCAGGCAATTCTTGAAAATCGCGTCTTGGCGGTCGCTGAGCTGCTTCAACGCAGGCAGCGACAATTCCACCAGCGGCAAGCGCAGGCGTGGGTCGAGCGACACCAGCTTTTGCATCAGACGGATAACGTGCTGGTAGGTATCAGGCTCGGCATGCTGCTCCAGCGCTTTCAATTGCTTGGCGCGCACGTCTTCTGAGGGATCCAGCAGCAGACCATAAATGAGCGCGCGGGCGGAGTAGATGTCGTGTGCGGCGTCACGCAGTTCGGGGTCGATCGCTGCCAAAGTCTGCTGGGCATAGGCCACGTGGTCGGTGGTGGGTTGACCAATGGCGTTAATGGCCTCGCGCGTAGCGTTCGAACCCAGCGTGACTTGCTGCGCCGGCAAAGTGGAGCCCAGCACAGCGCCAGCCGCAGCAGCGCCCAAGACCTCACGTGGGCCAGCTTGGCCCGAATTGCGAACCCTGCCCATAGCCTCGGGCCCCAGTTCCGACTGAGACACTGGCGCCGGCTGCGGCACCACAAACTGACCATCCCAATCGCTTTGTACGCGGCGAATTCGCTCTTGCAAGGGAGGATGCGTGGCCATCAACCGACCCAGGCCTCCGCTCAGCGCCTGACCAAAAAACATATGACTGTATTCCGACGCATTCACCGCCTCGAGCCGTGCTCGTAGCGGATTGCCGCCGATCTTCTTCAGGGCGCCGGCAATGCCATTGGGGTTACGGGTGAACTGCACGGCCGACGCATCGGCCAGAAACTCACGTTGCCGACTCACCGCCGATTTGATGAGATTGCCGAAAAACGTGCCGGCAAAGCCCACCACCACCAACACCAGGCCGATCGCCAAAATAATGAACACCGAGTTGTCGCGCGAATTTCCGCCACGCCTGAATGGCGCACTGCGCAGCATGATGTAACCCATCAAGCCAATCAGCAGAATGCCATTGAGCGTGGCCACCAAACGCGTATTCAGCCGCATGTCGCCATGAAAGATGTGGCTGAATTCATGGGCCACCACCCCCTGCAGCTCTTCACGCGTGAGCAAACGAATGCAGCCGCGAGTGACCCCAATCACGGCATCCTGCGGCGTATGCCCCGCCGCAAACGCGTTGATGCTCTCGTCTTCCATCACATACACCGGCGGCACGGGAATACCGGAGGCAATGGCCATTTCCTCCACCACGTTCAGCACCTTGCGCTCTTCGAAGTTCGTGGTGGCCGGATTGATCGGGCGAGCTCCCAGCGACTCGGCGACCGCCTTGCCGCCGCTGCGCAACTGAAAATGCTTGAACAAACTGCCGGCGATCACCACGCCGATCACGAGAATCGCGATGCTCCCCACCAAAGTCCAATCGAGCAACGCCACCGTATCCGCCACCAGAGCTTCTGGCGCCAATGGCTCGTCGGGATCGCCCCCACCCAGAAACGCCAAGATCGCCGCCACCGCGATCGATGAAATCGCGATCAGACTGACCACCGCCAGGCCCATCAAAACCACGAGCCTGACCGTGTTGCGCCGCGCGCGCTCCTGTTGCTCGAAAAAATTCATCACGGATTATTAGTGAAAGACACCGTGGGCGCCGCCTGAATGGCCGCGCTGTCTTCGAATTCGAGCAGCGATGCATCCTGCGAATGCCCGAACATGCCAGCGAACACCACCGGCGGGAAACTCTGCCGATAACTGTTGTAAGCCATCACAGCGTCGTTATAAGCCTGCCGCGCAAACGCCACCTTGTTCTCGGTACTCGTGAGCTCTTCTGACAACTGCTGCATATTCTGCGACGCCCGCAAGTCGGGATAGGCCTCCATCACCACATTCAGCCGGCCCAAAGCACTCGCCAGAGCGCCTTCCGACCCAGCCAACTGCCTCATTGCCTCTGGGCTGCCAGGATCGGCCGCAGCCGCCTGCAAGCCCTGAACCGCCGTATTGCGCGCCTGAACCACAGCCTCCAGCGTTTCGCGCTCATGCTGCAGGTAACCCTTGGCCGTTTCTACCAGGTTGGGAATCAGATCGTAGCGCCGCTTCAGCTGCACCTCGATCTGCGCAAAACTGTTCTTGTAGCGATTCTTCAACGCCACCAGCCGGTTGTAGATGCTGATGCCATAGAAGATGATGATGGCCAGAATGACCAGCACAACAATCAACGTAATGCCCATGAACCTACTCCGCTGCGCGCAAAAATGTCAGGCTAGCACGACTTGATGCCAACTACCCCGTATTGAGGAAGGGCATGACTCGCCACCCTCTGCGCGTAAAGCATTATTGGCACGCTAATCTCATGATGCCGGCCATAGCTCCAAGCTTTCCTCGGTGATGGACCGCGTACGGGGTTTAAAGGTCACTCATACCACGAGAAATTCGAGTGGCACAACGGCGTAACGCGGTTAGCGTGTCCTCCATGTCCGTACCCAGGAGCCGACTTGCAGGCCCAGCGATCCCTACCGCCGCAATCATCGCGAGGTCGCGGTTGAAAACGGGAACCGATATTCCCAACACATCGGTCGTGAACTCCCCTTGTGAGAAAGCCACTTGCTCCTGGCGAATTTTCGGGAGTTGCCGTCGTAAGGCCGTCGCAGATTGCAGCGTTCGGTCTGTCAGACGTTCGAAACGGACTCGCGCCAAGTAGGTCTCCCGGGCCTCGGGGGACATCATGGCAAGAAACATCTTGCCCGACGAAGCAGCGTACAAAGGGGCACGTACGCCCAGGTGCATGCTGTACAGTCTCGCACGCGTTGCCCGTGCACTGCAGATCCGCTCGGTGTGATCGCCCTGAAGAATGTAAAGCGCAGAAGATTCTTGAATAGATTCGGTTAATTGGTCCAAGGCAGGTTGTGCGATTTGGACCATACGCGTAATGTTGGCACCTTGCCGTGCGAGGGCGTACGCACCTTCGCCAAGCTGGTACCGCCGGTTGACGGGATCCATGTACACGTAATTGCGCTCCACGAGATTCCGCAGAATTTGTGTGAGGCTGCTCTTGGGGATGCCTGTGCGCTGCGCTATTTCAGTATGAGAGAGAGACCGTCCGAGCACCGCCAGAAGCTCGAGCACATCCAAAACACGGTCAGCCGATTTAACGGTCACTGTCATTTTCTGGTGCTGCGGCCATACCTTGTGACTCTGTCAGCAGTCCAGCGTTGAAGGAAATTCATGGGGAGTAACAGCCAGTCTCGTGGAGCATGAAGGTCACTCGATGTCTCCGACACGCATTTTGCTCGTCGTTTTGAGGCGGCGAGTGACCCTTCATGACACGCAAACGACTACTCGATTCTGAGGCCGGCCTCTTCAATGATTTCGGTCCAAAGGGCGGTGTCTTCGTCGATCATCGTTTGGAAAGTTTCCGGGGGCCCACCAATGGGCAAGGCTGCCAGCGCGTTGATCTGCTTCTTGAGCTCAGGAGTCTGCATCGCGTAGTTGATCGCTTCGTTAAGCTTTGCCACTCGCTCATCCGGCACATC
>JAJUJN010000072.1 GCA_029265335.1 Alcaligenaceae bacterium | reverse complement strand
CGTTCACCAGACGGGTTTGAACGGCAATCCAATCTTGCCACGCCTGTTTGGAGATGTTCTGGTAGATGCGTTGCCCCAATTCGCCAGGGTAAGGGGCAAAATCCAGACCTTCGGCCTCGGTTTTGAGTTTGGCGCACTGAACCATTCTTGCCATGTGATCCTCGATAGGTTGCTGGGTTATCCCTCATTGTAGTAGAGCTGGAGTTCGGCGCCTGCGCTGGGCAGACCGACGGGTACAAAATCCGGCATCATCTCGGGCAGGGTGGCATAAGGGTCGTCGCTGCGCGCTGCTGGGTTGATTGCCGCACTGGGCAGTGTTTCGGCGAGCTCAGGGCCCTGCACAGCCGAAAACACCAAGCTTGAGGTTTCGGGGGTTTCGGCAAACACGCGGGGCGCCGAGTTTGTGCCACCCAGTGCGTCGATGGCCTGCAGGGCAGAGCCAAGATTGCTCACGCCGTGAAGTATGGCGGCCAAGTCGGGTGGCGTTGTGCCCGGGCCCGAAATCTCGGGTTGCGCGGCGTAAGCGGCCACTGCAATTCGGTTGTGCAAATAGCTGGCGTCGCCGTGACTCTGCAAAGCGCTATTGAGAAACACCGCGATGAATTCGCTGCGCGGTATGTCGCCGGCGGCAATGGCCGAGCTCCAGTATTGCAGACCAACAGCATCGGCTTCTCGACCCAACACCTGCTGGTAGATCTGGTTCACGAATTGTGCCGGATCGCTCAAGTCAGGCCATTCGCCGTGCTGCTGCGCGGCCCAGGCGATATCGCGTGCCACGGCTTTGTAGGCCGACAGTACGGAGTCAGCTTGAGTGAGCGCCTCGGCCAGCGCCTGGGCCCAATACTGCAGGCCAGCCCACTCGGGCGCCCGGGCAAAGGTACCCACATAAATGGCCAGCAGCCACTCCACGTGCGGGTGCGCGGCGGGGTCAAGGTTGAGGGCCTCCAGCGGCAGCGGCATCCAGCCCTCGCCCTGCACGTGGGGATGAGTGAGGAGGCTCTCCACGATCTCGGTGTAGCTGGGTTGCGAGTGCAGCGGAAAATCCACCCAGACATGGAGCCAGTCGAGTTGGCTGATGTAGCCATCGTTGATCAACGCCACCAAGGGCTCGCGTGTGCTCGCTTCGGCATGGGGATAGAGCAGGTCTACCACCGTGGCGCCGCTGAGAGAGGCATTGTAGGTTTCGATGGGATAGCTTCCGTCCCAGAGCTTGCCTGGACCGAACTCGATGTCGGTGGCCTGAGCCAGGGTAATGTGCGAGTAGAAATGAGTGAGGGTTTGCAGCCAGGCGGCTTCGACGTCGATGCGCCCATGACGGTCGAAAACAAGCAAGGTTTGCTTTACTTGGCGACGATCGGTGTAATGCTCATAGAGTGCCTCGAGACGAGCACGGGTCTGGTCGAAATCCATGTAGTGAACTCTGCAAGTGGGGGCCGAAGAAGCTGAGTGATAGTGGGCGGTAGCCGGTGGCTGTGGCAGAGGGTCAGTAGATACTGGTGACCTCGCACAGGTTGCCGGAGCCGATGCGGTAGAGCACATCACCGCGGAAACCGGGCCAGCGCTCGCGAGCAGCGTCGGCGCACAGCAGATGGGAGGCGGCAATGCCGCCATCGCCCAGAGGCGGATCGAATTCGCCGTGGTACAGGCCGCTGGTGTTCATGGCATGCGCGATATCACCCCACATTTCTTCCAGGGCATATTCGTGCCAGTAGCCGTTGTTGCTTACCCAATCCACCGCGCGGTCGTGCCAATCGATCAGCCAGTGGGCAAAGCCCCCTGCCTCAGGACATCGTTGTGAGGTACCGAATGAGCGGTAGTGGTCGATCACTCGCTCTTTCGTCCAGTCGTATTGATTCACGGCGTGGTACCCGTCGTCGTCGGCCCCGCAGATCAGCGCTTTGATGACCACGGTTTCGCCAATGCGGGGCGGGTCGTCTGGGCGTGGAGGAGGTGGTGGCACGTAGGGGGGCAAGCATGCGCCCCAGGCGCTCCATTCGCTCCAGGGCCCCACGATTTCAGTTCGGGTGCCGTCGAGCAGGTAAACGGTATAGAGAGGCCGGGAGCGCTGCCGGATCTGATGGCTGGGTGTGCCGCCGGCATATTCACAGGAGCGGGTAGCAAGCTCATTATCGGTGCTGGTGCCCACCAGGCAGGCGTCGAGCGTAGGGTGATAACTCACGCCCCGACCGAAGCGGCTGCAGGGGTTCACACAGCCAGAACCTTCTACCCAGCGCTGCCCCGCAGGGCAGCTGGGTAATTCAGGCTCGGGTTCGGGCTCTGGGGGTTGCGACGGCTGAGGCGGCGCGGATGGATCGGCCGGCGATACGCTAACCACTGCCTGCGCCTCGGGGCCAGCAAAGATGAGTTGGGCGGTGTTGGGCGCGGCGGCGCCAGGGAGCGGAAGGAGCAGGGCGGAAATCGTCAGCAGCAGTGCCGAGCCCGCCCACCAGGGTTGCGTCATGGCGGGTTCTGATGGAAGCCTCGAAACAGGCGTCCACTATGGCAGACCCAGCATGCTGTGGTGCACGGGTGCGTCGCTGGCGACGCACGCAAAAACTGGAGTTGAAGCGATTAAGCAGCAGGCAGAATCTCGTGAACCTTTTCGGCGGGGCGGCACAGGCGTGCGCCCTGTGAGGTGACGACAAATGGCCGGTTGATGAGAATGGGATGATCCACCATGGCGTCGAGCAGTTCGTCGTCGGTGACATCCGGCCGGTCGAGCCCCAGTTCCTGCCAGGGAGTGCCTTTTTCGCGCAGCGCCTCGCGCACGGTGAGACCGGCGTCGGCAATCATGCGTTGCAGGGTGGCCCGATCGGGCGGGTTCTTCAGATACTCAATCACTTGGGGTTCGTGGCCGGCGTCACGAATGAGCGCCAGAGTGTTGCGCGACGTACCGCATTTGGGGTTGTGATAGATGGTGATGTTGGCCATGAATGAGTCTCCGGAAAGGGCGCGGCACACAAAGCCGCGCCAACAGGGTTAGAGGCGTTTCACGAAAACCAGGCTGTTGCGCGCACGGTTGTACTGTGAACGGCGACTGGGCGGCAGATCGGCCACCGAGCCGGGGTTGAAGCCGCGTTTGATGAACCAGTGCGAAGTGCGCGTGGTGAGCACGAAAAGGCGCTTCACGCCGCTGGCGCGAGCCCGGGCCTCGACATGCCGCAGCAGTTTGTCGCCTTCGCCCTCGCCTTGCCAATCGGGGTGCACCACCAGGCAGGCCACTTCGGCCATGCGGTCTTCCGGCCACACATAGAGCGCCACGCAGCCGTAAATGATGCCGTCGTGTTCGGCTACCCAGAAGGTTTCTACGTCGCGCTCGATTTGCTTGCGGCCCCGCGGCACCAGGGTGCCGTCGAGTTCGAGCGGCTCGATGAGCTGCAGGATGGCGCCCACGTCGTCCATCGTGGCAGGGCGGAGATCCTCGAGCGTGTCTTCGACCACCATGGTGCCCACGCCATCGTGGGTGAAGATTTCGAGCAGAATGCTGCCATCTAGGGCATACGGCAGCAGGTGTGCGCGAGCCACACCCTGCTTGACCGCACGCGAGAGGTGCTCCAGATAAAAGGCCGTGTCGGCGTCGAGCACGTTCTGCGCAAGCAAGGCATCGGCATCCACCCGTGCCAGCTCGGTATCGATATGTTCGGCGTCTTCGTGAACTCCTGGGCTTTCGGTGAGGAAGATCAGCTTCTCGGCGTGCAAGCTCACGGCAATTCGGGTAGCGAGCTCTTCCATCGATAGGCTGAACGCTTCGCCGGTGGGCGAAAAGCCCAGTGGCGACATGAGCACGATGGACCCTTGATCGATCACAAAACGCAAGGCCTCAGTGTCGATCTTGTGCACGTGGCCGGTGTGTTGGTAATCCACCCCGTCGATCACGCCCACCGGACGCGCTGTCACGAAGTTGCCGGTGAGCACGCGCATGCGCGCATGCGACATTGGGGTATTGGGCAGCCCCTGGCTGAAGGCTGCTTCGATGTCGAGCAGAATCTCGCCGGCCGCTTCCTTCACACAGCCCAGTGCGTCGGCATCGGTGACGTTCACGCCGCGATCGAAACGGTGGCTGAACCCCTTGAGGCGCAGCTGTTCATTGACTTGCGGGCGCGAGCCGTGAACCAGCACCAGCCGAATGCCCAGCGCGTTGAGGAGCGACAGATCTTGCACCAGACTATTGAGCACGCCGGCTTGCACCAGCTCGCCGCCGAAACCGACCACGAAGGTTTTGCCCCGAAAAGCATGCACATAGGGCGCCACTTCGCGAAACCAGCGCACGAATTGTGCGGGCGCGATTTCGGGAGCGACGGCCTCGGATTCTGGCGAGGGCAGATCGTCGGTAGAAAGAGCAAGTGACATGGCGGTAATGCGACGGGCGCAAAAGGGTCGGTAAAACGTCCCTCATTTTATATGGATTAAGCGTTTGCCTGCGCCAGCAGCACACTCGTAGGATAATGAACGGTTTTCGTTGTCGAGTGAGTTGAGTGAATTCCGTCGCCCCCCGCGAACGCTATCCCATCCCCCCCATCCAGTATCCCGAAGAACTGCCGGTGAGCGAACGCCGCGCCGACATCGCGGCGGCAGTGCTCGACCATCAGGTAGTGATCGTGAGCGGTGAAACGGGGTCGGGCAAGACCACGCAGCTCCCCAAAATCTGCCTTGAGCTGGGCAGGGGCGAGGCGGGTCTTATTGGCCATACCCAGCCTCGCCGTTTGGCCGCCACCTCGGTGGCCCGCCGGGTGGCGCAGGAGTTGAATACGCCGCTGGGCACCGTGGTGGGGTTTCAGGTGCGTTTTCAGGATCGCACGGCGCCTGGAAGCTCGGTGAAGCTGATGACCGACGGCGTGCTGCTGGCCGAAACCCAGCGCGACCCGCTCTTGAAGCGCTACGACACGATCATCATCGACGAAGCGCATGAGCGCAGCCTCAATATCGACTTTCTTCTGGGTTATCTGCGGCAACTGCTGCCGAAACGGCCCGACCTCAAGCTGATCATCACCTCGGCTACCATCGACGCCGAGCGCTTCGCCGAACATTTTGCGATCGACGGCCGCCCGGCTCCCATCATCGAAGTGTCGGGGCGGCTCTACCCGGTCGAAATCAGATATCGGCCGGTGCAGGCCAGCGATGGCGCCGAGGCGGACGCCGCCCGCGACCGTCTTTCACGCGACGAAGAACGCGACCTTATCGATGCCATTGTGGATGGCGTGGCCGAATGTGCTCGCCATGGACCTGGTGATGTCCTGGTGTTCTTGCCGGGCGAACGAGAAATTCGCGAGGCCGCCGAGGCTTTGCGCAAGCAGCATCCACCCGGTACCGAAGTTCTGCCGCTCTTTGCCCGACTGTCGGCCGCCGAACAGGAGGCTGTATTTCGACCCAGCGGCACGGCCAGGCGCATCGTGCTGGCCACCAATGTGGCCGAAACCTCGCTCACGGTGCCGGGCATCCGCTTTGTGGTGGATAGCGGCCTGGCCCGGGTCAAACGCTACTCCTGGCGCAACAAGGTCGAGCAGCTGCGGGTCGAGCCCATCAGCCAGGCGTCGGCCAACCAACGTGCGGGCCGTTGCGGCCGCTTGGGGCCGGGCGTGTGTATCCGACTCTACGATGAAGAGGATTTTGAATCGCGGCCGCGCTTCACCGACCCCGAGATTTTGCGCTCGTCGTTGGCGGCGGTGATTCTGCGGATGAAATCGTTGCGTTTGCACGACATCGAGGCGTTTCCCTTTGTGGAGCCCCCGTCGGGCCGCGCCATCGCCGATGGCTATCACATCCTGCAGGAGTTGGGCGCCACCGACGAGCGCAATCGGCTCACACGGATCGGTAAGGAGCTGGCTCGCTTGCCGGTGGACCCTCGGATCGGGCGTATGGTGCTGGCCGGTCGCGACCAGCAATGTCTGCGCGAGATGATGATCATCGCTGCCGCGCTCTCGGTGCAGGATCCGCGCGACCGACCGCTGGCGGCGCAGGAGGCGGCCGACGAAGCGCACGGCGCGTTTGCCGATGAGCGCTCGGAGTTCCTTTCTTACCTGCGGCTGTGGGATTGGTATCACGAGGCGGTGGCCCGCAAGGCCTCGCAGCGCAAGCTGGTGCGTCAATTGCGGGAACATTTTCTGTCGCCCATCCGCTTGCGCGAGTGGCACGATGTGCATACTCAGTTGGCGGCCATGGTGGGCAGCGCGGGCTGGCGGGTGAATCAAGAGCCCGGTACTTTCGAGCAAGTGCACACGGCATTGCTGGCGGGGCTGCTGGGCAACGTGGGTATGCGCGCCGACGAGGGCAATCATTACCTGGGTGCGCGCGGCATTCGCTTTCATATTCACCCCGGATCTCGCCTGGCTCGCAAGGGCGGCCGTTGGATCCTCGCCGCGGAACTGGTGGAAACCTCGCGGCTGTTCGCTCGCTGCGTGGCGCGCATCGAGCCGCAGTGGGTGGAGCAGGTAGCGGGCAAGCTCGTGCAAAAGGCATGGTCGGAACCGCGCTGGGATCGCAAGCGTGGCCAAGTGCTGGCCAACGAGCGCGGCACGCTCTATGGCTTGCCGCTCTACCACGGCCGCAAGGTGAACTATGGCCGCATCGACGCTGCGCAGGCGCGCGAGATTTTCATTCGCGACGCACTGGTGCCGGCCAAGATCGATTCCCGGCTGCCGTTTCTGGCGCATAACCGAAAGTTGATCGCCGACATTCGCAAGCTCGAGCATAAATCGCGACGGCCAGACATTCTCGTGGATGACAGCCTCATCGAGGCTTTCTACGACCGTCATCTGCCAAAGGATGTGCATCAAACCCGCACACTGGAAGCCTGGTATCGCAAGGCGGCGGCAGACCAGCCTCGGTTGCTGTATCTATCTCGCGACGAGCTCATGCAGCATGAAGCAGCCGGCGTGACCACCGACGTATTTCCCAAGCGCCTCACCTGGCACGGTATCGACCTGGCTCTGGCGTATCACTTCGAGCCCGGCTCGCCGCGTGATGGCGTGACCATGACCGTGCCCTTGTATGCGCTCAATCAGATCGATGCGGAGCGCACCGAATGGCTGGTGCCCGGCATGCTCAAAGAAAAGGTGCATTTGCTGCTGCGCTCGCTACCGCAGAAGCTGCGCCGTCACTGTGTGCCTCTGCCTGAATACGCGGCCGGCTTCTTCGATCGTCATTTCGACGAAGCGCAGAACCCTGAACGCTCGCTCCTCAGCGCCATCATCGATGACGTGCGCGAGCATACCCAGCAACGTCTGCAAGCGAGCGACTTCAAGTTGGAATCCTTGCCGGCGCATCTTTTCATGAATTTTCGGGTGGTCGACGAGCACGGTCGCACGCTGGGCATGGGACGCAGCCTGGCGCAATTGCGAGCCGAGCATGGTCGGGAAGCACAGGCCACCTTCCAACAGGTTGCCGCCCGCGACAGCGAAGCCGCGCAAGCCCTGGCGCATGAGAACCTCACCGACTGGAGCTTTGGTGAACTGCCGGAGCTGCTGGAGATCCGCCGCGGCGGTCAGACCGTTTTCGGCTATCCGGCGCTGGTCGATCGTCAGACTCACTGTGACCTCGATGTGTTCGATGACCCCCAGACCGCGCAGCAGCATCATCGGCGAGGCCTGCTGCGCTTGTTTCGTCTGCAGTTGCGGCAGCAGGTGAAGTTCCTGGAAAAAAATCTCGACCAGCTCACTACCATGGCCATGCTATTCATGTCGCTGGGTACTCAGGAAGCGCTGCGGGATCAGATCCTCGATGCGGCCATCGAGGCTTCGTGCATGGCCGAGCCTTGGCCAGTGAATCAGTCAGAGTTCGAGCAACGGGTGAGTGAAGGCAAGTCGCGCTTGGGTTTGTTGGCTCAAGAAATCGCCCGGCTGGTGCATCAGGTGCTCGAGGAGTGGAGCGCGGTGCAGCGCAAGCTGCCGCAAATTCGCGGCTTTCCCTCGGCTCGAGCCGACATCGAGCAACAGATGAGCGCGCTGGTGAATGCCAACTTCGTGAGAAACACCCCCTTCGAGCAGCTCAAGCACCTGCCGCGCTATCTGCAGGCAGCCGCCATGCGCATCGACAAGCTGCGTGCCGATCCTGAACGCGATGCTCAGCGGCAGGCCGAGGTGAACTCTCTTTGCCAACGCTGGCAGCGCGCACACAAGCAGCGCAAGGGTGTGCCCGATCCAGAACTGGAAGCGTTCAGGTGGATGCTGGAGGAGTTGCGCGTGGCCCTATTTGCGCAGCCGCTGCGAACACCAATGCCGGTATCGGTGAAGCGGCTGGAAAAGGCCTGGCAGGCGCTGCAGCGTTGAACGCCGCAGCCTGCTCAGCTCGGCTGAGTGTCGATGAACGACTGACGCTGTGAGAGTTTGTCGAAATGACGCTGCAGGTTGGGGCAATCGTCGCGCCAAGCGATCTCGGGCAAGCGGAAGTCGAGGTAGCCCAGGGCACAGCCTACGGCGATGTCGGCCAGCGTGTAAGTGCTGCTGGGCCGGCCCACACAGTGGGGTTTGTCGCCCAGTTGGCTTTCCATCACGCGCAGCGCGCCATCGATCTTGTTTCGCTGGTGCTGCAACCATTCTTCGCTTTGCTGTTCGGGCGTGCGGCGAGCGTATTCCAGACGAATGAGCACAGCAGCGTCGAGCAGGCCGTCGGCCAGGGCTTCCCACCACTTCACATCGATGCGCTCGCGGCCGTTGGCGGGCAGCAGACGGCTGACCGGTGAGAGGTTGTCGAGGTATTCGACGAT
>JAJUJN010000434.1 GCA_029265335.1 Alcaligenaceae bacterium | reverse complement strand
TTGCAGTTCAACCTCAAGCAAATGCCGCCCCCGGCGGTGGCTGATCACCTGGCGCAAGTGCTCGAGGCCGAGGGAGTGCCTGCCGAACCCTTGGCCCTGCGTCTGTTGGGCCAAGCGGCTCGCGGCTCCATGCGCGACGCCCTGTCGCTCACCGATCAGGCCATCGCTTACGCCGGCGGTCACGTCACCGAAGCCGCTGTACGCGACATGCTGGGAGTGATCGACCAGCAATATCTGGTGAGATTGCTCCGCGCTTTGGTAGCCGGCGATGGGCAAGGGGCGGTCAGCGTAGCCGACGAGCTTGCCACTCGCGGCCTGTCGTATGCGAGCGCGCTCGACGATCTTGCCCAGTTGCTGGCTCAGGTGGCCATGGCGCAGCGTATCCCGGGCCTGCCTTCGCCCGATCACCCGCAAGCCGAAGCCATTCGCGAACTCGCCACGGCCATCTCGCCAGATGCCGTGCAACTCTTCTATTCGGTGTGTCTGCACAGTCGCGCCGAGCTTGCTTTGGCGCCCGACGAACATGCCGGCTTCGTTATGGCTTGTCTGCGCATGCTGGCCTTTGTGAACGAAGGCGGCGGCGCTGGGTCTACCAGCGAGACGCCTCCTACGGGGGCCGGTGTGAATGCCGCCGCTGGTGCCAGTCACGTCAGTGCCTCGGAGGCTGCCGGCAGCCCGCATGCCGCGCACACGCCCACGGGCTCTGCCGGTCCGTTGCCAGACGCCGGCGTGAAGCCGGAAGCAGAACAGGGGGTCGCAGCGGCGCGGGCCGCGCTGGCCGCCGCGCGGGCAGCGAATGCTGCCGAGGCCCGGTCCAAGGTGGATAGCACTGCTGCTGCCCCCAACGCGTCAACAGCCCCAGAAGCTCCCGCCAGCGCAGAAGCCCGTTCGAGCGAGAAGGTTCGCACCAACCCAGAACCTCACACTGATCCGGCTCCCAAAAACACTGAGCCACGGGCTGGCCAAGCGGCTCGCGTCGAGCCAGAAGTGCGCGCAGACGGTGCCGCACCCCAATCCCAGCCCTTGTCAGCGTCTGAGCCACGGGCCGAGGAGCGCCCGGAGCGTGGGGCTTACACCTCAGCCGCAGCGGCCGAGCCTCCCTGGGAAGACATCCCCCCGCCCTGGGAGGTGGTGGAAGACCCGGTGCGATCGCCAGCCGATGCCGTCGACTCTCCAGCCGAGGCCAAAACCAGCGCGGGGCGGGGCGCCGAATCCAAAGCGAAGCCAGGTGCCGCGTCAAACACCGAACCCAGTGCGGAGTCAAACGTTGGGCCAGGTGCTGAGCCAAATGTTGAGCTGAGTGCTGCGCCAAAGGTTGCGTCAAATGCCGAGCCAAGTGCTGAAACGATGAAGGCGGGCCAGCCCGAGATGTCCTGGCCAACCACGGCCCAATGGCCGGCGTTGGCCGCGGCTTTGCCCGTGCGTGGACTGGCAAGCGAACTCGCGCGCCAGTCTGAATGGTTGCGTGTAGAAGACAACACCATCGTTTTGAAGGTGCCCACGCAAGTGCTCATTCAAACTCCCACGGTTGAACGACTGCGCCAGGCGCTCACCGAGCACTTCGGTCGCGCCCTGCAAGTGCGTTTCGAGGTGGGCGCCACGGGCACAGACACCGCTCACGCCGTGGCACAATCCGAGCGTGATGCCAGACAGCGTGAGGCCGAAGCGGCCATTGCTCAAGACCCATTCGTGCACGAACTGCTCACTCAGTTCAACGGCCAAATCGTACCCGGCTCGATCCGGCCTCAGCCCTGAGCCAAGGTGTTGGGCGCCCATTTTGTTTCACTCCATTTATCGAGGTAACCATTCATGATGAAAGGACAACTTGCGGGCCTGATGCGACAGGCTCAGGAAATGCAGGAGAACGTAAAAAAAGCACAGGAGGCCCTGGCTGATCTGATCGTCGAAGGTGAGTCGGGCGGCGGCATGGTCAAGGTGAGCATGAGTTGCCGGCACGATGTCAAGCGCGTCATCATCGATCCCAGCTTGCTCGAAGACGACAAAGACATGCTCGAGGATCTCGTGGCAGCGGCTTTCAACGATGCTCTGCGCAAGGCTGAAGCCACGGCACACGAGAAAATGGCCAGCGTCACCGCCGGCATGCCGCGGCCCCC
>JAJUJN010000165.1 GCA_029265335.1 Alcaligenaceae bacterium | reverse complement strand
GTAAGCCAGCCCGACTGGAGGTTGCCGTTGACCAAATCGGTGATCATGTTCACTTCGCCCTTGTAAGGTACGTGAAGCAATGGTTTATCTGACAAGGTAGAAAACTGCTCGCCCAGAATGTGTCCGGCCGAGAGATGACCCCAGGTGCCATAAGTGAGGCTTTGCTCGGCGTTGCCGGCACCCTCGAGAAACTCAGCCAGACTGTCGTAGGGCGAATCTGCCGGTACGACAAAGGTGAAAACACCTTCACCCAGCATGGAAACCGGATCAAAATCTTTGACTGCGTCGAATTGCAGGTCGTCACGCAATAAGTCGTTGTGGATCTGGAAGGTCGTGGAGGTAACCAACACGCTGTAGCCGTCGGGTGCTTGCTTGGCGGCATGACCCACGCCGATGATGCCGGTGGCGCCTGGCCGGTTATCCACCACGATAGGCTGACCCAGCTGTTCAGCCATATCTTCTGCCAGTGTGCGGGCGAGCGTATCGCCGCCACCGCCGGCAGACATCGGCAGAATCATCGTAATGGGGCGATTCGGAAACTCGTCGGCAATGGCGGGTGCGATGGCCGCCCCTGCCAAAACCACGGTACCAATAACTTGACTCAATTTGGGGAGCATATTCATTCCTGTAAAGGGGAATCGGAAGATCGAGCACTGGAGACAGATCCGGCGCGGTACGCGTCAAGCCGACGGCCGTGGGCCAGAATGCGTCGTGCGATGCAGGAGCCGAAACTTGCCCATGAAATCGGGGACGGCACGATGCATGGTGGCGCGGTTGTCCCAAACCAGCACCGTGTCGTTGCGCCAACGGATTCGGCAATTGAATTCGGCGCGAGAAATATGGTCGTACAAATAATTCAATAAACCGGCGCTCTCTTCGGCGGTCCAGCCATCGAAACGTTGGGTGTAGGTGCGATTCACCAACAGGTGTTTCTTGCCACTGCCGGGGTGTACGCACACCACCGGGTGCACAGTTTCTTTTTCGCCCTCTTCCACGGAAACGCCTTCGCGGTGGGTGTATTTCGTTCCTTCCTGCCTGGCCGTCTGTCCAAAAACCCGCGTTGCGCTATGCACCGCACTCAAACGCTCCAGTTGTTCTTTGAACGCCTCCGAGAGAGTTTCGTAGGCCAGATAACTGCTGGTGAACAAGGTGTCGCCACCGAACGGGGGCACATCGACGGCTCGCATCACAATCGCGGCGGGGGGAGACTTCAAGAAAGTGCTGTCGGAGTGCCAGTTTCCACCTGCGACCCGGGTAGTTTCGTTGGCCTCGCGCCGCACCTGGTGGTACAGCTCGTAGCCCGGTACACGCGGAATATGAGGGAGATCCATCAGCGGCCCGAAGAGCGCACCGAACTCCATATGTTGTTCCGGCGACAAGGGCTGATCAGGCAGAGTGATGACCGAGTAGCGATGGAAGGCCTCCACGATTTCTTGGGCCTGCGCGTTGCTCAAAGTCTGGGTAAGGTCAACGCCATGAATTTCGGCGCCGAGGGCTCCCGTCAGCGGAAAAACCCGTATGGTTTGGAAATCGGGGTCGATTCCGGCTTCTTGCATGTTGCTTCCTTGTTTCAGGATAAAAATAGGTCACCCGGGCGACGCTGTTTGAGGCGGCATTCAGGGTTTGCTCTGGGGCGGCTCTGCATCCAAGTCCTGCAGCGCGCGTTCCATGCGCACCAGGGCATGTGCGAACATCTCTCTTTCGGTGTCGTTCAACGTAGACAGCAAGCGCAGCTGCATGGCGCGAATCTGCTGAATCGCCTGGGTGTTCAGCTCAATGCCCGCCGAGGTCAGCTCCAGGATCTGTCGACGTTCGTCGCTTGGATCCTGCTCTTTGGCCACCAAACCTTTTTTGGCGAGTCGTTCTACGGCGCGACTGATCTGCGCCTTGTCCATTGAGCTCATACGAACCAATCTGGGTGTGTTGATAGCGCCCAATTCGCCCAGCGCCGCCAGCACCCGCCACTCGCCATAGTTGAGCTCGAGCGCCACCAGCACACGCTGTGTGATCTGTCGCCGCAGGAAGGCGGCGAGGCGACTGAGGTGAAACGAAGGCAACTCGCTCACACGCAGTGAATCGCCATGGGTATCGAGATCTCGCCATCGTTCGCCGAGTAGACGGGCTGAGGGGTGCTTGGCGTTGCCCAAGTGTGAACTCCAGAACCTTCCCTAGAAACGTTGACTATACAACATTATCTCAAAATTTGTAGACTGATCAACAATCTCTGGAATCCATGCTGCGAGGGAGTGGCGCGCAACACTGCGCGCAAAACTCCCTACCCACACGCTTCGGTATTCCTCAGCTGCGCCGTATCCCTCAGTTGCGCCGCCCTAAGTTTCGATGACGCAACTTGCCTGCGCATGAGCAACAGGGCTGCGCAAAAGCAGCAGCAGCTTACTGGCAGGCCTCACATTCTTCGTCGTCGCCCAGATTACAGGCCACGGCGTCGATGGGCTCATCGCTGTCGAAATCGATCGACAACCCTTCTTCTTGCTGCGGCTGGGGGTGTTGGGGGCTCGATGGCTGCTGTGGATTCATGGCGACTCCTCGTGAAAGGTTGAAGATAAAAGATACTTTGCGGACGATTGTGCCATACGGACTTCTTGATCCACCCCTGCATACAAAGCCCTGCTTCAGCATGTGTGCCACTCAGCAAGCCGCATCGCTGCGCGGCAGCTCCATATCATCGGCGGCGAGGGTAAACCCTTAAAAATCAATGTACTATCACTGACATTCATCCACACATTAGAAAAATCCAATTGACAAAATCCGGCAGGGCGTCGCAGAATCCTTTCGATTGTATGCAGTCACGCAGGGAGACGGATACCGCGTCAGTAGTCTCAGGGTGGCTCAAGCGTTGCAGCTCCCAAGATGCTTGGCTACCGCCAACTCACAATGAGTCAACGGCTAGGAACTTGCCATGTCAGCTGCCAGCACGCGCTCCCTGCCTTTCTCCACCTATCTCGAATACGACGCCATGGGCCTGGCCAGCCTGGTGCAATGTGGCGAAGTGTCGGCCGCCGAGCTACTGAACACCGCGTTGGAACGTACTGCGGAAGTCAACCCCACGATCAATGCCGTGGTCGGGCTGTGCGAGGCATCTGCGCGCGAACAACTCAGGCAGGGCTTGCCCGAGGGCGCCTTGAGCGGCGTACCTTTTTTGCTGAAAGATCTTTTCATCGATCTTGAGGGCACACCCACTACAAGCGGATCACGCTTTCTGCAGCACAATGTCGCCCGCCATGACAGTGTGGTGGCACATCGCTATCGGCAAGCCGGATTGCTCATGTTCGGCAAAACCCATAGTTCAGAGTTCGGCGCTTCGGGCACGTCCGAAACCCAGCTCTTCGGTGCCACGCGCAACCCCTGGGATCTGCGCCTAAGCGCGGGCGGCAGCAGCGGTGGATCGGCAGCGGCAGTGGCCGCCGGCATCACCCCCATCGCCAACGCCAGCGACGCTGCCGGCTCCATTCGTATACCCGCAAGCTACTGCGGCTTGTTCGGTCTCAAGCCCACACGGGGCCGAGTACCTCTGGGGCCAATCCGTTTCGAGGGCGCCAGCGGCCTGGCCACCGTGCACGCCATCACACGCTCGGTGCGCGACAGTGCCGCCTTGCTCGACGCTGTCGATGGCTCGGCCTCGGGCGACCTCTACGGCGCACCAGCCAAGTCACGCCCCTATCTACAAGAGGCGGCCATGGATCCTCCGCCGCTGCGAATTGCCGTAGCGGCACTGACTTTCAATAACACCCACACCAGCCCTGACTGTCTCTCGGCAATGAACGATGCTGCGCAGCTCTGCACCGAACTGGGACACCAGGTGGAGGTCGTTCAGCCGCAGCTGGAACTCGATCGATTCCAGCACGCCTTGGGCGTATTGCTCGACTCGGCTGCGGCCGCTGGTGTGCAGCAGTTGCAGCGAGTTTTGGGGCGCAAGGCGCAGCTCGCCGAGTTCGAGCGCAACACTTGGGCGGCGGCCGAACGCGGCGCTAGGCTTCTGGCCACCGACTTGCTGGCGGCCCGCGACAGCATGTATGCACTGCACCAGCAAATGGCGCGCTTCATGACTTCCTGCGACGTCGTGCTGTCACCTACGTTGGGGCTCGACCACTTCGAGATCGGCACCTTGTGCGCCAGCCTGCCCGAAGCCGATATCCGTGAAGAATCGGCTCGCATCATCGCTTACACGGCCCTCTACAACTTCACCGGTCAGCCAGCGATGTCCGTGCCCTTGTACTGGACGGCTGACGACCTCCCTGTGGGGGTGATGTTCTCCGCTCGTTTTGCCGATGAAGCCACGCTGTTTCGCTTGGCCGGCCAACTTGAGCGAGCCCGGCCCTGGTTTCATCGCCTACCCGCTTCAACACGGCACGCCAGCTCATAAGCGCTGGGCGCCGAACGGAGGTTCGCCATCGTGAGTATGTTGTCTATTCGCGGAGTACAGAAAACCTTTGAGTCGGCACACGGCGATCCCACCGTGGCGCTGCAAGAAGTTTCGCTCGATATTCACGAGGGCGAATTCATCGCCATCATCGGCCCTTCGGGTTGCGGGAAATCTACCTTGCTGCAAATCATCGCCGGCCTGATCGAGCCCACCAGCGGCCAGGTTTTTCTGCGTGATCAGGCGGTGACAGGCCCGCCGGCAGAGATGGTGTATCTCTTCCAGCAGTACAGCAAATCGCTGCTGCCCTGGCGAACCGTGGTGCGGAATGTGGCTCTGCCTTTCGAGGCGCGGCTGAAGCTGTCGAAGTCGGAGCGGCTGGCGCGATGCGGGGAATATCTCAACATGGTCGGCCTGGGTGGCTTTCCCAATCATTACCCCTGGCAGCTGTCGGGCGGCATGCAACAACGCGTGGCCATCGCCAGAGCGCTGGCTGCGCAGCCCAAGGTGCTCCTGCTCGACGAACCCTTCAGCGCCGTCGACGCTCTCACCCGTCTCGAGCTGCAGAATCTGATCCTCGATCTGCAGAGCAGGCATGGTCTTACCATCGTTTTGGTCACGCACGATGTCGATGAAGCTGTCTTCATGGCCGACCGCATCGCGGTGCTGTCGAATCGGCCTTCGGTGATCGAGCGCGTGGTTGCCACAGAATTACCCTCGCCCCGAGAGTCCATGGCCACGCGCGAACTGCCGCGCTTCATCGAACTGCGTGGCGACTTGGTTCGGCAACTCATCACCCGTCAGAAAGAAGAGGCCCTTGATGCCTGAACGCGCACTGATATGGCTGGTGGGCGGCTGCGCCATGCTGGCACTTTTGGCGCTCTGGGAACTGGCTGGCGCCCTGGGTTGGATCAATCTGATTCTCTTGCCCGCACCTTCGCAGATCGTGCCTCAACTGTGGTCAATTCTTGCCTCCGGCACCTTCTTTAT
>JAJUJN010000342.1 GCA_029265335.1 Alcaligenaceae bacterium | reverse complement strand
TCCCAGCTTGCCCGTGGAGGCCTGCTGGCTGGGCGAATTGCCACAGTGGTCGCTGGCGCTAAGCGAGCTGCGTCCGCGACGCTTGCAGGGCTCCGCCTGGCGCAAACCCTTGCAATGGGTGGGCGCGGCGGCGGCGATCTGGCTGCTGGGGCTCAACCTTTACGCGGTTCAGCTTCGGGGCGAAGCCAGCACGCTGGAACAACAAATGACCGAGAGCGTTCGCCAGACCCTGCCGCAATTGCCGGTGATACTCAATCCGGTACTGCAGGCTACCCAACAGCGCGACGCCTTGCTTACCGCGAGCGGCACCAACCAAGACACGGATTTCCTGCCGCTGGCACTGGCTGCCGCCCGGTTGCTGCCCAGCGATGCGCAAAGCCTGCAAGGGCTCACCTACGAAAACGGTGTGTTGTGGCTCGACTTGCGCGGCACGGCTGCGGCTGGCCTCGATGCCCTGGATCCCGCCCTGCTCGCCCGTGCCCAGGAGCTGGGCCTGCAGGTGGCCAACGCCGAGGGCGGCATCGAGGTGTCGCTGCAGAGCACCAACCAGCCCGGCGGCGCTGGCGAGGTGAACATCGTGCCCAGCACACAGACTTCTCGCCAACTTCAGAATCTGACCGGAGGCAACTCTTGAAACGCCGCAAATTCGCCGCCCTGCCAGCCCCACCCGCTGCCTGGGTAGAGGCGCGCGCGCGCAGCACTCGTGCGTGGCAGCGTCTGGCGCCGAGAGAGCAGCGAATGCTTACCCTGGCAGGCGTGGTGGTCCTGGCCGCCTTGCTGTGGCTGGTGGCTTTCGAGCCGGCCTGGAAGTCTGTGAACACCCTGCAACATCGTTTGCCGCAGCTACGTGCGGAAGCCGCCCAACTGGATAGCATTCTGGTAGAGATTCGTGAGCTGCAGGCCGGCACCACGGGCGGTACTCTGACCACCGCCGAAGTCCCCCCGGCACTCGCCGACAGTTTGCGGCGTGCGGGGCTCGAAGCCTATACCTCCATTAATCAGACATCTCCAGAATCCTGGGAAGTGAGTTTGCACGAGGCTCCCGTGGCTCCGGTATTGGATTGGCTGCAAACCTTGCCCTTTGAATTGCGGCTGAATACACCAGTGGTGGCTTTGGCTCGCTCTGAAGGGCCCGAGGGCCAGGTACTCGCCGGCCGCTTCTCGGGTCATATCGTGGTGAACCTGCCTGAGGGCGGCGCATGAGAAACTCACTCTGGCTGCGACGCCTGGCAGTGGCACTGCTGTTGCTGATCGTAGCGCTGGGTGCGGCACTTGCCGTGCTGCCCGCGCGCTGGCTGATGGTCATCATTCCTTCGAACTGGCCCTTGGCAGTGATCGACGCCAGCGGCAGCTTGTGGCGAGGGCAGGCGCTGGTTGCCTTGGGGCCGCCGGGCGACCGCACCACCCTGCCGCAAGCGGTGAGCTGGAATACCGGCTGGCAAGGAGGGCCGCGCCTCACGCTGCGCCACCCCTGGCTCGACTGCCAGTTGGCACTGGCCCCTGGCATTGGAGCACTGGGCGTATCCGCCTGTTCACTGCGGCTACCGGCCGCCGCGCTGAGCACCTTGGGCGCCCCGCTCAACACACTGAAGCCCACAGGCGAACTCACCCTGCGCTGGCCAGCCATGCAATTGCCTTATCAAGACCTACCGGCGAGCGGCGAGCTCTTGAGGCTCGACTGGACGCAAGCCGGTACCAGTTTGTCGAACGTGCGCCCGCTCGGCCATTATCGGGTGTTCCTCACCAGCAACAATGGCCAACTGAACGTACTTCTGCAAACCGAATCCGGCCCGCTGCAACTCAGCGGTGAAGGCCGCTGGCATCCGAGCTCGGGATTCGCCTTCCGCGGCGAAGGTCGGCCTGCTCCCGAAGCCAGCGACACCACAATCGCCGGCCTGCAGACTTTACTCTCGGGTATCGGACAACGGTCGGGAGAGGCTACACTCCTGCAATTCGGCCGCCTCTGACTCCCATCCCGCGTCTGATCCAAGAATCCTCATGCCCGCACCCCTTTTTCCCCGTCGCTCCCCTATCAGACTCACGTCGACGCAACGCCTGGGCATCGCCCTCGCACTGGTGTTTTCCAGCACCTTTGCCCTGGCTCCAGTCCAAGCTCAGTCGGCGCCAGATGTGCAGAGCGAGAATGGTCAGGTCACCCTCAACTTCGTCGACGCTGATCTGGCGGCAGTGGTGCGAGCCTTGGGGCATTTCACTGGCACCACCTTTCTGATCGACCCGCGCGTGCAGGGTGATCTCACCTTGGTGTCGGAACAGCCCGTGTCGCGCGACGTAGCTTATCGAATGCTGCTCGGGGCCCTGCGCATGCAGGGTTACGCCGTGGTCGAAGACGACGGCATCGCCCGGGTGGTGCCCGAAGCCGACGCCAAGCTTCAAGGCAGCGACGTCGCCACGGGCGCGGCGCGCGTCAGCGGCGACCAGCTCATCACCCGAGTGTTTCAGCTCGAATACGAGAACGCCGCCAATCTGGTGCCTGTGTTGCGCCCGATGATTTCGCCCAACAATCCCATCAATGCTTACTCTGGCAACAACACGCTCGTTATCACCGACTACGCCAGCAACCTCAATCGCATTGCCGAGGTGATCGATTCCATCGACACGCCCACCGCCACCGATACCGACGTGGTGCGCCTGCGCCATGCGGTGGCGATCGACCTGGCCGACCAACTCAATCGCTTGCTCAACACCGGCAGCAACGATGCCACGCAGCGGGTGGTGGTGGTGGCCGAGCCGCGCAGCAATAGCCTCATGATCCGCTCGGCCAGTCCGGCTCGCACCGAACTGGCGCGCAAGCTCATTCGCGAACTCGACACTCCCGAGGCCGGCGCGTCGAACATGCACGTGGTCACCCTGCGCAACGCCGAGGCGGTACGCCTGGCCGAGGTGCTGCGGGGCGTGCTCACGGGTCAGGGCGGCGAGAGTGTCGATACCGGCTTGAGCAGCTCGGCGAGCGGATCTGCCGGCCTGGGCGGTACCGACAGCGGCAC
>JAJUJN010000020.1 GCA_029265335.1 Alcaligenaceae bacterium | reverse complement strand
CGTATTACCGCGGCTGCTGGCACGTAGTTAGCCGGTGCTTATTCTGCAGGTACCGTCATCCACGCAGGATATTAGCCCGCGCGATTTCTTTCCTGCCAAAAGTGCTTTACAACCCGAAGGCCTTCATCACACACGCGAAATGGCTGGATCAGGGTTGCCCCCATTGTCCAAAATTCCCCACTGCTGCCTCCCGAAGGAGTCTGGGCCGAGTCTCAGTCCCAGTGTGGCTGGCCGTCCTCTCAAACCAGCTACAGATCGTTGCCTTGGTAGGCCATTACCCCACCAACTAGCTAATCTGACATCGGCCGCTCCAATAGTGCGAGGCCCGAAGGTCCCCCGCTTTCCCCCGTAGGGCGTATGCGGTATTAGCCACGCTTTCGCGCGGTTATCCCCCGCTACTGGGTACGTTCCGATGCATTACTCACCCGTTCGCCACTCGCCGCCAGGAGCAAGCTCCCGCGCTGCCGTTCGACTTGCATGTGTAAAGCATTCCGCTAGCGTTCAATCTGAGCCAGGATCAAACTCTTCAGTTCAATCTCTGTGTACTGTGTGCCTCCGAAGAGGCACGAGCTCAAAGTACTGACAGGTTGGATAAATATCCTCTCTGTCTGTATGAGCCCTTGGTAATCACTATGTAAGCTGGCGAGCGGCTCAACACCGCTGGCCTGGCAAGACACATCACCAAGTGCCCACACTTATCGGCTGTTAATTGTTAAAGAACCGAGCCCCCGACCGTTGCCGTGAGCGGTAAAACTGGCCTGCTGCAGCCTGCCCTCGCTGCGGTAAAAAACCCGCTCAAAACGAGAGCTGCTTGAAGCAGAGAAACGAGATTATGAAGGGTTTTGGGAGGGGTGTCAAACGGGCCTGAAAACTGGCCTGAAACACCGAGGTGGTTCACCCCAACGCCGGAAGACCAAAACTACTTGAAGGCCCCTGGCGCCGCTCCTGCTGCCGCAGTCACTGTCGTTTCGCCTCGCTACCCGCCCTGCAACCTACTCGCGGCTACTGGGTTATACCCCTGGGTTAAACCCTTTACTGCGAGGCGCTGTTTGAGTAGCGAAGCCTTGAACTATAGCAAGATTTTTTAGAGCACGTCAAGCGCCCTTCAGGCTCGATCAAGCTTTCTACTTGCCCTCGTGCGAAAAGCGGGGTTGGCGCTTCTCGAGGAAAGCTTGCATACCTTCTTTTTGATCGGGTGTACCGAACAACGAATGGAACAGGCGGCGTTCAAAGGAAATCCCCTCGCTTAAGGGAGTTTCGAATGCCCGATTGATGGATTCCTTTGCCATGAGCACCGCCGATGTCGGCATTGAAGCAATGATGGTAGCCACTTCCATGGCTTCATTCATGAGTTCTTCAACCGGCACCACGCGCGACACCAGGCCCGAGCTTTCGGCTTCGGCGGCAGACATCATGCGCGCGGTGAGAACCATATCCATGGCCTTGGCCCTGCCTACGGTTCGGGGCAGGCGTTGTGTGCCGCCGGCGCCTGGAATGATCCCCAACTTGATTTCGGGCTGGCCGAACTTGGCATTGTCGGCCGCAATAATGATGTCGCACATCTGCGCCAACTCACAGCCGCCACCCAGGGCGTAGCCGGATACCGCGGCGATCACGGGTTTACGCACCCGACGCATGGTCTCCCAATTACGCGTGATGAAATTCGACAGATACACATCCATATGTGTACGGTCTTTCATGTCGGCGATGTCGGCGCCGGCGGCAAAGGCCTTCTGTGAACCCGTGAGGATGATGGCACCGATGTTCGGGTCGCTGTCGAACCTGAGCAGCGCCTCGCCCAACTCATCCATGAGCTCGTCGTTCAGCGCATTCATCGCCTTGGGACGATTGAGAGTCAAGAGTCCGACACGATCGTGAACTTCCACCAGTACCAGGGGTTCGCTCATGTAATGCTCCAGGAAATAAAGTAAGTGTTTGACTGAGATATCATTAGCACGATCGCCCCCAACACCGGGGGCGAAAAGATGGCATTGTGCCAGCAACGTGCCATCTTTCGGTTCTTCTTGTTCGGCGGCCGCTCGGTTGCCAGTCCCGCATAGCACGTATTCATGTCACATCCGTCCTCGTCAGGCCTCCAGCCCCTGCGTTACCGTCTTGAACCTCACGATCTTTACGGCCATCGTTGTCGGGTAACGCTCGAAATCGATAAGCCTGCAGCCAACGGCCAGCGCTTCACCTTGCCTGCATGGATCCCGGGGAGTTATCTGATGCGGGAATTCGCGCGCCAGATAGAACAGCTCACTGCATTCGACGGGCAAGGCAACACGGTACGGCTGACCAAGCTTGACCGCAATACTTGGCAGGCAGATGCCTGCAAGGGGCCGCTTCGTTTAGACGCAATGATTTACTGCTACGACCTTTCGGTGCGCAGTGCTCACCTCGACGACAGTCATGGCTTCTTCAACGGCACCAGCTTGTTCCTGTTGCCCGTAGGTTTTGAAGAGCACCCTTGCCTGCTGGAAGTGTTGCCGCCTCCGGCCGAACAGCGGCGCAACCATCGCGAATGGCAGGTACACACCAGCCTGCCCGAGGCAGAAGGCGAACCCGGGGCAGCGCCGCGCCACGGTTTCGGCTGGTATCGCGCGCCTGATTACGACGCCCTGATCGACCACCCCATTGAAATGGGAACACCGCAGTTGATTCGTTTCGAGGCCTGCGGCGTGCCTCACGAAATGGTTTTTACCGGGGCGGCGCCTGGCTTGGATCTTGAGCGCATTGCCGAAGACGCGCGTCGAATCTGCGAGGCCCAAATCGCGCTGTTTGAGCCGGAAACGCGCGAGGTTCCTTTTTTGGACAGCAGCGATCGCTATGTGTTCCTCACCCAAATAACTGCCAATAGTTACGGCGGGTTGGAACACCGTGCCTCCACGGCCCTCATGATCAGCCGCAACGATCTGCCCGTGGTGGGTCGGGAAGAACAAACTGACGGCTACCGAAACTTTCTTGGCCTAATCAGCCATGAATATTTTCATACCTGGCACGTCAAGCGCATCAAACCTGCGGCATTCGCGCCTTATGACTTGAGTCGCGAAGCCCACACGGAACTGTTGTGGGTGTTCGAAGGCTTCACCTCGTACTACGACGACCTGATGTTGCTGCGCAGCGGCGTGGTCGATCACGATGCCTATCTCAAGCTGCTGGCCAAGAACATCGCCGCCGTGCAACGCAACCCTGGCCGACGCAAGCAATCGGTGGCCGAAAGTTCATTCGACACCTGGACTCGCTTCTACCGACAAGACGAAAATTCACCCAATGCCTTGGTGAGCTATTACAGCAAAGGTGCGTTGGTGGCGCTTGGGCTGGACATCACCATTCGCCAGACCACCGCGGGGCGACATTCGCTCGACGACGTGGTTCGCCTGCTGTGGAATCGGTTCGGACGCGACTTCCACCGAGTCGGCAAAGGTGTGGGCGAGCACGAAATGACGGCTCTGGTGGCCGAGGCCACTGGCATCGACACCCACGAATTCATGTCGCGCTATGTAAACGGTCGCGATGAACTGCCGCTCGAAGAATGGTTGAGCGCGGCTGGCCACGAACTCACTTGGGAGCCTGTGGCCAACACCCCGGTGGCGCTCGATGTTCGCTCACGCGTGCAGGGCGAGCAGCTCGTATTGGCGGTGGTCTACGAAGGGGGCAACGCGCATCGGGCCGGGTTGTCGGCCAACGACACCCTGGTGGCTATCGATCATTTGCGGGTTCGGAGTGTGGCCGAGCTTGATGCCTTGCTGGCGCGATACCGTGCCGGCGAAACGGTAAGCGTTCACGTATTTCGCGATGACGAACTACGGGAATTCAAGCTGACACTCGAGGCGCCGGTAAAGACGGCTTGCCGAATCGTACCCGTCACGCAGGAGCAAACAGCTGCAGCGACGTCCAACCCCTAGCGTCGTATCCCAATCCGCTCGTTGAGGAGGCGAGCAACCACGAGAGACATCATGACAGGTTGGCAGGTTCTTGACAGATGGATTAAAACGTTGGCCTTCTGCGGGTTGGCTTTCGGCACATTCAACGCGCTGGCGGCGGTGCCGCCAGTGGTGGATGACCGACTGTTCATTCTGGTAGGAGCGCCGGCTGGCGACCCACCGGATCGAGTGGCGCGCTTGTTGGCCCACCACCTGGAGCCCCACCTGGGCGTGCCGGTCGTGGTTGAAAACCGCAGCGGTGCGGGAGGGCGACTGGCAGCTCAACAAGTGGCAGAAGCTGGCAGCGAAGACAATGTGTTGCTGTTCAGCGCACCGGGACCGATCGTGATTGCGCCTGTGGTGTTTCGCAATTTGGGTTACGACGCGCTGGAAAGCCTGCTGCCCATCACGTTGGCGGTGCGCTACGACTTTGGCCTGGCCGTGTCACCCAACGGCAATCTGGCAAGCATCGACGACCTCCAGGTGTGGGCCTATACCAATCCCAAGGCCTGCCACCTCGGCGTGCCCGGCGCCGGCACCCTGGCCTGGTTCATCGCCTACCTGATCGATCAACAGCTGCCCGAGCCGGCGCAACTCATCAACTATCGCGGATCAGCCCCCATGCTCGCCGACCTCATGACCGACCGAGTGGCTTTAGGGGTGGATACGCTCGAGTCGCTGCAGGTTGCCGTGGCCGCAGATAAGGCCAAGATCCTGGCCACCTCGGGGCTCGAACGCAACCCCGATTTCCCTGATGTGCCCACCTTCGAAGAAGCGGGTCTCGGTGTGGAAGCTCGAGGGTGGTTTGGCTTCTTTGCGTCGGCCAATATGTCGCCGGGAAGGCGCAACGAGTTGGGTGAGCGCATCGCACAAACCGTCCGCCAGCCTGAAGTTGCCGAAACCCTGCGCCGGTTGGGTTACGACCCCGTCGGCCTGGGTCCCACCTCCGCCACGCAGGAGATCAACCTCTTTCGTCAGAAATGGGTGCCGATCATCCGCTCGACAGGTTACGAAGTGGCGTACTGAACGGCCTCCTGCGGGGTCCAATGCCTACAATGCGCCCATGAACTCCACATCCAAGCAAGCCCCGGTGGTGCTGGTTACCGGCGCCGCCCACCGACTGGGCCGAGCCATCGCCTTGAACCTCGCCGAAGCCGGGTGGCGCGTTGCAGTGCACTATGGGCAATCGGCGGAAGCCGCCAGAGAAACCGAAACCACGATCCAGCGGAGCGGTGGCGAGGCTGCCGTATTCCGTTGCAACCTGTCGATCGAAGCCGAGGTCAATTCCTTGCTCGATCAGGTGGTAGCCCGCTTTGGGCGCGTCGACGCCGTGGTGAACAATGCTGGCCGTTTCGAGTTCGACGACGCCCACAACTTCAGTGGCGCCATGCTGGAAAAGCACCTGGGCCCCAATCTCGTGGCCCCTGTCATTCTGGCCCGCAATCTCGCGCGTCACCTGCGCGAACAGCCAGGTGAGCACCCAGGCGCTGTGGTGAATCTGCTCGACCAGAAGCTATGGAACTACAATCCCGACTTCTTCTCGTACACGCTCAGCAAGGCGGCGCTGGAAGCGGCCAACACGATGTTGGCCCAGGCTCTCGCGCCTCATGTGCGTGTGATCGGGGTGGCGCCTGGCCTCACTTTGCCCAGCCACATGCAAAGCCCCGAAGATTTTGAGCGCACCCATGCCATGGCTCCCCTGGGCCGCGCCAGCCGGCCCCAGGATATCGCCCACACGGTACGCTTTGCCCTCACCAACCCGGCCATTACCGGCACCACGTTGCTGGTCGACGGCGGCCAGCATTTGGTGGGGTTTCAACGCGACTTCAGCATGATGTCCTGAAGTCGCTGCATACATTCCGCCCTCGGTCGGCAGCAAGGACCTGCAAATCATCATGCCTCAACGCCGAATCTTCTTTCAGCGCCTCGCCATCGATTCTCACATTGGTATTCTGGACCACGAGCGGGGCGCCACCCAGCCTCTGCACGTGGATGCAGAGTTCGATCTTGAACCGCACACCCCCATTACGCGCGATGACATCCGCGAAGTGCTCGATTACCGGCGCCTGCGCGAGACCATCATCGACGAATGCTCCCGCACGCATGTGGACTTGCTCGAAACCCTGTGCGACCGCCTCACGCATCGGCTTCTGGCTGAGTATCCCGAGGTGACCGCCCTGCGTCTGCGTATCGGCAAGCCCATGGCGTTTGCCGACTGTGCAGCAGTAGGTATCGAGGTGTTTGTTCGTCGTGAGGCCGTGGAATGACCACATCACCACTGCTGCATCGTTCGGCCAACACAGCTGCTGAGGAGCAACGCCAGCGCCACGAACGCAACAAACTCCACAAGCGACTCACCCGTGAAACCGGCCGAGCCATTGCCGACTTCGGCATGATCGAAGACGGCGACAATGTCATGGTGTGCCTCTCGGGTGGCAAAGACTCCTACGGTTTGCTGGACATCCTGCTTACCCTGCGCGAGCGCGCGCCCATCCATTTCGATTTGGTGGCGGTGAACCTCGACCAGAAGCAGCCGGGTTTTCCGGCAGAGGTCTTGCCCAATTATCTGGAATCGCTCGGGGTGCCCTTTCATATCGAAACCCAGGACACCTACTCGATTGTCACGCGCGTGGTGCCCGAAGGAAAAACCATGTGCTCGCTGTGCTCGCGTCTGCGACGCGGCATTCTGTACCGCGTGGCCAGCGAGCTGGGCGCCACCAAGATCGCGCTCGGTCACCACCGCGACGACATCCTTGCCACGTTCTTCCTGAATATGTTCTACGGTGGCAAGTTGAAAGCGATGCCGCCCAAGCTCGTGTCGGATGATGGGCGCCACACTGTGATTCGGCCGTTGGCCTATGTGCGCGAAGATGACCTCATCGCCTACGCCCGCTGGCGAGAATTTCCGATCATCCCCTGCAATCTGTGCGGCACCCAAGAAAACCTCAAGCGCCAGGAAGCCGCGCGCATGATTCGGGAGTGGGAGGCGCGCTTTCCTGGGCGAATCGAGAATATCTTCAACGCCCTGGGCCGGGTGACTCCTTCACACCTGATGGATCGCGAGCTTTTCGACTTTGCGAACCTGCGCCCCACGGGCGAACCCAATCCGGAAGGCGATCGCGCCTTCGATCCCGACGACGCCACGAACTCTCACCCGCAGCCCAACGACGACACCGCGGCTTTGCCCGCCACACCGCAAATCGTACGCTTCGTTTGAAGCTGCATTTTTGTTTTTACGGACATCGACATGACCCAGTTTTGGAGCTCCATCGTTCACGAACTCACGCCGTACGTTCCGGGCGAGCAACCGCGCATCGATAAGCTGATCAAGCTGAATACGAACGAAAACCCCTACCCGCCATCCAGGAATGCCCTGGCTGCGATTCGGGATAGTGCCGATGAGTCGCTGCGTCTTTACCCCGACCCCGACGCCACCTCCTTGAAGTCGGCCATTGCCCGACACTACAAAATTCAAACCAACCAGGTTTTTGTGGGCAATGGCTCGGACGAAGTGCTGGCTCACGTGTTCATGGGCCTGTTGAAGCAAGACAAGCCCCTGCTGTTTCCCGACATCACCTACAGCTTCTACCCAACTTATTGCCGTCTCTACCAGATCGACTGGCGCACAGTGCCGTTGAATGATCGCTTCGAGATCAACCTCGACGACTACGATGACCGCGGTGGGGCCATCATTTTTCCCAACCCCAATGCGCCCACCGGACGCCTACTGCCCGTGCTGGCCATCGAACAATTGCTGCAGCGCCTGCCCAATCGACTGGTGGTGGTAGACGAGGCCTATATCGACTTTGGCGGCACCAGCGCGATTCCTCTCACTCGCGACCACGACAACCTGCTGGTCATCCAGACGCTGTCGAAATCACGCTCACTGGCTGGTCTTAGAGTGGGTTATGCAGTGGGGCATCCCAATCTCATCACCGCGCTCGAACGGGTGAAGAACAGTTTCAACTCCTATCCGCTGGGGCGCAGCGCCATTGCGGCCGCCACCGCGGCCATCGAAGACGACAATTGGCTGCAGGAAACGCGGCGACGCGTGATGGATACGCGCCATCATCTCAGCCGTGCCCTGACGGAGCGGGGCTTCGAGGTGTTGCCGTCGGCCGGCAACTTTGTGTTTGCGCGCCATCCCCAGCACGATGCGGCCAAGCTCGCGCAGTCGCTACGCGAACACGCCATTCTGGTGCGTCATTTCAACCAGCCACGCATCGAACAATTCCTGCGCATCACCGTGGGCACCGACGATCAGTGCGAGGCGCTGCTCAACGCGCTCGATGCCATATTCTCTGCGCAGTAGTCCAGATTCACGCCCTGCGCACCGGCCACGCCTCTGAGGTGGGGTCCGCTCCGCAGGGGCGGTACTGATCAACGCTGGTGCAGCGCGGCGAGAAACCCGGCCTATCGAGGCTCGGCAGGATATTCCGCGCCCTGCCACTCGGGCCCCGGCACGGAAATATCGAGCAGGCTGAGCATGCGGGCCACGGTGTGGTCCACCATCTCGGTAATACTTTGGGGGTGGTGATAGAAGGCCGGCAGGGGCGGAAACACGATCCCGCCCATTTCGGTTACCGCAGTCATGTTGCGCAAGTGGGCCAGGTTGAATGGCGTTTCGCGCACCATCAAGAGCAAGCGACGCCGCTCTTTCAACATCACGTCAGCCGCCCGCGTGATGAGATTATCCGAAAACGCCTGCGCCACCGCCGACAGCGTTCTCATTGAGCACGGCAGAATGACCATGCCATGGGTGGCAAAGCCGCCACTGGCGAGCGTGGCACCCACATCACGAAAGCTGTAGGCCACGTCGGCCAAATCATGCAGATACTGGCGTGACTGACCCAGTTCGTGCCGCATATTGAGCACACCCGCAGGCGACACCACCAGATGCGTTTCTACATCGGTGTGTTCGCGCACCAGCTGCAGCAAACGCACGGCATAAATGGAGCCCGTGGCGCCGGTCACGCCCACCACCAGCCGTCGCGGCCCGGGCGTGGAAGTGGCGAGTTCGGTCATCCGGTAACGCCGGCGTCTTCCAGCAATTGCTTGAGTTCACCCGACTCATACATTTCGGTCATGATGTCGGAGCCGCCGATGAACTCACCCTTCACATAAAGCTGAGGAATGGTGGGCCAGTTGGAAAACTCCTTGATGCCCTCGCGAACTTCGTTGTCGTCGAGCACGTTCACGGTGACCAACTGCTTCAAACCACAGCCTTTGAGCAATTGCACGGCCTTGCCGGAGAATCCGCACTGAGGAAGCTGCGCGGTACCTTTCATGAAGAGCACCACGGGGTGATCCGATACCGTCTTGCTGAGAAATTCCTGTACGCTGCTCATGGCAACCTCGCTTGAAAAATTACCTTCATATGAATCCAATTATAGGTGTTAACGCCACTCTGAATGTGGTTCAGAGCTTCCTTCACCCGCGCGCTCGTCATCTATGCCAGCGCGCCCCCGTGCAACGTGCGATGCCAGATAGGTCGTTGCAACTCTTCACGTCGCGCCAGCCTTCGGCCCGAAAAAGGCCTTGCACCGCCTCGGCTTGATCGTATCCATGTTCCAGCCACAACCAGCCACCGGGCTGCAAATGCTGAGGAGCTCCGGCCACGATTTCTCGAGCCGGTCCCAAACCATCGCCACCATCGGTGAGCGCCAGCTGGGGCTCGTAGCGAAGGTCGCCCTTCGATAGATGAACGTCGTGGGCAGGCACATACGGCGGGTTGGACACCACCAGATCGAAGCGGGTTCCGGCGGGCGCCTGGCCAGCCAGCGCACTCCACCAGCTGCCGCGCACAAAGCGCACCCTCGCCTTCAGCCGCTCCGCATTCGCTTTGGCCACCGCCAGAGCTTCACCGCTCACCTCGCTCGCCAAGACTTCCCAGCCCGGTCGCGCCAGCGCCAACGAAATGGCGATGATGCCGCTGCCAGTGCCGAGGTCAAGCACTCTCGCGCCCTCTTCCGGCAGTGGCAGCTCCAGCGCAAGCTCTACCAGGGTTTCGGTATCGGTGCGTGGAATCAGCACATGGGGAGACACTTCAAAGCGGTGACCGTAGAACTCCCGCCACCCCAGAATGTAACTGAGCGGCTCCCCGCTGAGGCGGCGGTTGCACCAGTGCTGCCATTGGGCCAGTTGTTTGCTCTCGAGCACGGCATCGTCGTGGGCGATCAGCCAACTGCGCGACACCCCCAGCAATTCCTGCATCAAGCGATTGGCCTCACTGCGTGGCAAGCCGCTGCTGGCGATCAGCGCCGACACGGTGGGCCGATGAGCCTCAGTCATCGCCGAGAGCCGCCAACTGTGCCGCCTGGTGCTCGGCCAACAGGGCGCCGATGATTTCATCGAGCTCGCCATCGAGCACCTGCTGCAACTTGTAGAGCGTGAGGTTGATGCGATGTTCGGTAACCCGCCCTTGCGGGAAATTGTAGGTACGAATGCGTTCCGAACGGTCACCGGAACCAATCAAACTCTTGCGCTGGGCTGCTTCCTCGGATTGCCGCGCCTGGGCTTCGCGATCGCGCAAACGGGCGGCCAGCACAGCCATCGCCTTCTCGCGGTTGCGATGCTGGGAGCGATCATCCTGACATTCCACTACCAAGCCGGTGGGCAAATGCGTGATGCGAATCGCCGAGTCGGTTTTGTTCACGTGCTGACCACCAGCGCCACTGGCGCGGAAGGTATCGATCCGCAAATCGTTGGGATTGATGACCAGATCTTCTTGCTCGTCGGGCTCGGGCATCACTGCTACCGTGCAGGCGGATGTGTGGATGCGCCCCTGTGATTCGGTTTCGGGCACGCGCTGAACGCGATGGCCGCCCGACTCGAACTTGAGCTTGCCATAGGCGCCGTCACCCTCGATACGCACAATCACTTCTTTATAGCCACCGAGTTCGGACTCATGTGAAGACATGATTTCGGTACGCCAGCCTTGACGCTCAGCGTGGCGCAGATACATGCGCAGCAGATCGCCGGCGAACAGGGCGCTTTCGTCGCCACCGGTGCCCGCTCGAATTTCGAGAAACAGGTTGCGGCCATCGTCCGGGTCGCGCGGCAACAGCAGCACGCGCAGCTCTTCACTCAAATTCACCAACTCGGCTTCACCGCTGGCTACCTCGTCGGCCGCCATTTCGCCCAGCTCGGGATCGCGCAGCAATTCGCGGGCGTCCGCCACCTGCTGTTCGAGCTTGCTGAAGTTCTGGAACGTGGTAACTACGGGCTCCAGCTCCGCTCGCTCGCGCGACAGCTTGCGGAAAGCGTTCATGTCGCTGCCCACTTCGGGCGTGGCGAGCATGGCGTCGACTTCGGTCAGGCGGTGCGAGAGCTGATCGAGTCGCTCTCGCATGGAAGGCTTGATCATGAATTTTTGGAAAAACGCGAAGAAGGTGACAAAGCCCGAGGAACCGGGCGGCACGTGCAAGGAAGCGACCGGCACCATACCGGTCTGGGCGGTAAAGCGTAGCTAACGCTCGCGCATGGTGTAGAGGCGGGGCAGCCACTCGAGCAACTGCTCGCGCTGCGGGCGATCGGAATGATTGAGCGCCGACATGGGGCCGTGCAGGAATTTCTGGGTGAGCCCCTGCGCCAGCTGCTCCAGAACGGCTTCGGGGTTCTCGCCGCGCGCCAGGGCACGACGCGCGCGCTCGAGCTCCACTTGCTGCATCGCTTCGGCCGACTGGTGGAGATCGCGGATGACCGGCACCACTTCGCGCGTGCCCAGCCAATGCATAAAATGCTGCACGCGGGTTTCGATGATGGCCTCGGCCTGCACCACCGCCGCTTGGCGGGCGTCGCTCGCGCTCTGCACCAAACGGCCCAGATCATCCACAGAATATAGATAGATGTCGTCGAGCCGCGACACTTCGGATTCGATATCGCGCGGCACGGCAAGGTCGACCATGACCATGGGCTTGTGCCGGCGCATGCGGGTAGCCCGCTCCACCATCCCCAGGCCGAGGATGGGCAAGGAGCTCGCCGTACAGGAAACCACCACGTCGAAATCCGCCAGATGCTGCGGTAACTGCGACAAGGTCATGGTGTGCGCATTGAAGCGACGAGCCAGGCCTTCAGCCCGCTCCACCGTGCGGTTGGCCACGGCCATGCGCTGTGGTTGGCGCGAGGCGAAATGCGTGGCACAGAGTTCGATCATTTCGCCGGCGCCAATGAATAGCACCTTGCACTTGCCCAGATCGCCGAACACACGTTCGGCGAGCCTCACCGCGGCGGCTGCCATCGACACCGATTGCTCGCCGATCGCGGTTTGCGACCGCACCTCTTTGGCCACGGCAAAGGTGCGCTGAAAAAGTTGATGCAGCAAGGTACCCAGGCTGCCCGACTCTTGCGCCACGCGGGCGGCGTCTTTCATTTGGCCGAGAATCTGCGGCTCGCCCAGCACCATGGAATCGAGCCCGCTCGCTACCCGAAACGCGTGACGCACCGCTTCGTGCTGGGTGTGCTGATACAGATGGGGCTGCAGCGATTGCGAATCGAGCTGGTGATAACTGGCCATCCAGGCTGGCACTTCGCCCGCCACTTCCGACGTGGACGCAAAATACACCTCGGTGCGATTACAGGTGGACAGAATCGCGGCCTCGCGCACACTGCCGCCAAACGTTGAGCGCAAGGCGCCCAGCGCGGGCTTGAGCAGCTCGAGCGATAGCGATACCTTCTCGCGCACCGCGACGGGTGCGGAGTGGTGGTTGAGTCCGAATGTGTAAACGTCGACAGCCATGATGGTTGCGGGGGAGCTCAGGCAGATTGAGACGCAATGCCCGCATGTTCCAAGTTCTTGCACATTATAACGTGGCGGTCGCCAGGCGAATCTTCAAGCTGATGCTGCCTGGCAAGCTTGTCTTTGTTGTACAGACAGCCCTATGCCCGTAAAGTGCCGGATTGCGGCGCGCCCGCCTTTCCTTACGTTGCGCGCCTGTTCTGGAGAATCTCATGAAGTTGTGCCGTTTCGATGCCGACCAACTCGGCGTCGTAGAGGGTGATGTCGTTCGCAACGTCACCTCGGTGTTGCAGGAACTGCCTGCCTGCCGCTATCCCCTGCCGCGCGGCGACCTGCTTATTCGCCATTTACCCGAGTTGCGACCCGCCATCGAGGCAGCTCTGCCTGCCGCCCCCAGCATACCGCTGGCCGACGTGCGATTGCTC
Organism: Alcaligenaceae bacterium; assembly: GCA_029265335.1. Taxonomy (GTDB): domain Bacteria; phylum Pseudomonadota; class Gammaproteobacteria; order Burkholderiales; family Burkholderiaceae_B; genus Verticiella. The sequence continues at coordinate 774 of JAJUJN010000020.1, read as the reverse complement.
AGCCCCGTGGCCAATCCGGGCAAGATCGTGGCGGCGCCAGTGAACTACCAAAAGCATCTGCAGGAAGCGCGCGATGACGCCGAAATTCACCACCAGAACCAGGTGGAAGAAATTCAGCGAGTGGGCTTGTTTCTCAAAGCCAACAGCTCGCTCATTGGCCCCTCGCAGCCGGTGGTCATCGCCCATCCCGAGCGGCGCAACGATCACGAAATTGAACTGGTGTGCATCATCGGGAAAACGGCGCGCAACATCTCGCGCGAGCAGGCACTGGAGCACGTGGCCGGCTATTGTCTGGGCCTGGACATGACCACCCGCGGCCCGGAAGAGCGCAGCCTGCGCAAATCGATCGACACCTACACCGTGCTCGGCCCCTGGCTTACCACCGCCGATGAACTCACCGACCCTTCCGCCATCGGCATGGAGCTTCGGGTGAACGGAGAACTGCGCCAGCACGCCAACACGCGCGACCTCATCATCGAGCTCCCCGACCTCATCGCCTTTGCCTCGCGCTTCTATACGCTGGAAGCCGGCGATGTGCTGTTCACTGGCACCCCCGAGGGCGTGAACCGCGTGGCGCCTGGCGACATCATGCTGGCCTCGGCCGACGGCCTGGGAAGCATGGAGGTGCGTGTGCAATGAGCCTCATGACAGTCAACCGAATCGACGTTCACTTTCATACCGTGCCGCAGGTATTTCGCGATGCTGCCGCCGCGGCCGGCAAAGGCGCCACCATCAGCTCGGGCTTTCCGGAGTGGTCGGTGCCGCTTTCCCTCG
>JAJUJN010000521.1 GCA_029265335.1 Alcaligenaceae bacterium | reverse complement strand
GCTCGCGGTACCCGACGAGCCCGATCTGCGGCCCACGCCCGATCGAGTACGCGAAACGCTCTTCAATTGGCTGACTCATCTCTGGCATGGTCGCTTTGAAGATAAGCGCGTGCTCGATCTTTTCGCCGGCACCGGCGCACTCGGGCTGGAAGCAGCCTCGCGGGGCGCTCGCCAAGTGGACCTCGTAGAGGTGAATCGACGAGTGGCCATGCAGCTGCGGGCGCGATGCGCCCAGCTGGCTCCCGACACCACCAGGGTTTACCAAGCCGATGCCGCCAGCTTCCTGGCCCGCGCACCCCAGCCTTACGATCTCATTCTGATCGATCCGCCTTTTCACAGCACCTGGCTGGAGCAACTCATGCCGCGGCTCCACCAATATCTGGTGCCGGATGGCCTCGTGTATGCCGAATCTGCTGTGGCGCCTGCCTTCGAAGGATGGGTTTCGGTTCGAGCCGGGAAGGCAGCAGCGGTACACTATCATCTGCTGACGCAAGAAAACCCAAGGTAATCCCGCACGCGCAGTTTGCTGCAATGCAAAAAACGCGAAATAATGTCGGGTGGTGCGGCGCCACGCCGCCAGTTGTTTCCAACCCGCGTCGCGTGGCCGGCCATTCACCGCCTATCCGCCCGCCACGCCCAGGAGAGCTTGATGATTGTTGCCGTATACCCCGGCACGTTCGACCCCCTGACCCGTGGTCACGAAGATTTGGTGCGGCGTGCTGCTACTTTGTTCGACAAGGTGGTGGTGGGCGTAGCTTACAGCCATGCCAAAAAGCCGTTCTTTTCGGTCACCGAGCGACTTGATATTGCCCGGGAAGTGTTGGGCCATTATCCCAACGTGGAGGTGGCAAGCTTTGGTGGGTTGCTGAAGGATTTCGTGCGCGCCCAAAATGCGCGGGTGATCCTGCGCGGATTACGCGCGGTGTCGGACTTCGAATATGAGTTTCAGATGGCCGGTATGAACCGATACCTGCTGCCCGATGTCGAAACTCTGTTTCTCACACCGTCAGATCAATATCAGTTCATTTCCGGCACCATCGTGCGCGAAATCGCCATGATGGGCGGAGATGTCAGTAAATTCGTGTTTCCGTCGGTCGAGCGCTGGTTGCAAACCAAAATCGATCAGATGGGCGGCCCGCTCAAGGCCGACTAGCGGAACACAGCGTTTTTATAGGGGGGCCTCATGGCGCTGCGTATCACCGACGAATGCATCAATTGCGACGTCTGCGAACCGGAATGCCCCAACGACGCGATTTCGATGGGGCCCGAGTTCTACATCATCGACCCCAACCGCTGCACCGAATGCATTGGGCACTTCGACGAACCCCACTGCAAGGTCGTGTGCCCGGTAGAGTGCATCGAGATTCACCACGACTGGCAGGAATC
>JAJUJN010000105.1 GCA_029265335.1 Alcaligenaceae bacterium | reverse complement strand
GCAATTGCGAAAACCACGCCAGTTTCATGACCGTTCTCCGGGCGCGCGCTGCGCCGCCAATGCAAATGCGAGGTCGACTGCTTCGTAGAGACTTTGAGGATCGGCCGAACCCTGACCGGCGAGGTCCAGCGCCGTGCCATGATCGACCGAGGTGCGTATGTAGGGCAAGCCGAGAGTGATGTTCACACCATGCCCAAAGCTGGCGTGTTTGAGCACCGGCAGACCCTGGTCGTGGTACATGGCCAGCACGGCATCGTAAGGTGCCACCCGCGCAGGCACGAACAGGGTGTCGGCGGGCAAGGGGCCCTCCAATCGCATCCCTTCGAGGTTGAGCAAGCGCACGACGGGCTCGATGACGTCGATTTCTTCGCGACCAAGGTGCCCGCCTTCGCCCGCGTGCGGGTTGAGCCCACAGACCGCAATGCGCGGCTCGGCCACCACGAAATCGCTGCGCAGGGCAGCATGGAGAATGCGCAACACCTGCTCCAGCCGCGCCGGAGTGAGCGCGTCGGGCACCTGTCGCAGCGGCAAGTGGGTGGTGGCGAGCGCCACGCGCAAGCCGCCACCGGCCAACATCATCACTACCCGCTCGCGGCCTGCGTGCTCTTGAAAGAACTCGGTGTGCCCCGAAAATGGCACGCCCGCGTTGTTGATCACGCCCTTGTGCACCGGCGCGGTGGCAATGGCCCCTGCCTGCCCAGCCAACGCCATATCGGCCGCGCGCTGCAACGTTTCGACCACGTAAAGTCCGTTATCGGGGTTGAGAAGCCCGTGGACAACCGGCTTGGCGAGGGGCACGTGATCCACCGAAACCCCGACCATTTGCTGGGGGTTGGGCAGGGCAAGACGCTGCGCCTCTTGGGCCAGCCAAGCGGCATCGCCCACCAGCACCAATTGTTGATGCTGCTGTCGATCCTGCGCGAAACGATGCGCCGCGCGCACGGCGAGTTCGGGGCCCACCCCGGCAGGCTCGCCGGTGGTGAGATACACCGTGCTGGCTGCAGACGGCGTAGCCGCGGCCACAGGGCCCGGCGTGGGGCTACGCAGATCAGTCGTTGAGCGTGTCATTGAGTCGGTTGTCGACAAAGGCGCGCGCACGCACCATGCCGATCCATTCCTCCCAGGCAGGTTCAAGCCGGCGCTGGAACAGCAGTTGGCGAGCCTGCTGGCGGCGAGTGCGTTCGGTTACGTCTTGAACCCGGCGGTCTTCCAGGAGAACGATGTGCCAGCCAAAGGGGCTTTCGAAGGGTTCGCTCATCTGCCCGGGCTCCAGCGAGTTCACCACAGCCTCGAACTCGGGCACGGCCTCGCCCGGAGAAACCCAGCCGATGCTGCCACCCTGCGGTGCCGAAGCGTCTTCGGAGTATTCGCGCGCTAGGACGCTGAAATCTTCGCCCTGCAGCACACGCTGGCGAATTTCCTCTAATTGCTGGCGGGCAGCCTGATCGGAGGTGACGGCCGTGGGGCGAATGAGGATATGGCGCACCAGACTCTGGGTGACGCTCACCGGACCGGTATCGGGCAGCAACGACCCCGCACGCGCGGTCTGTGGTTGCTCGCGATCGACCACCAACAGCACGTGGAAGCCGGCGCCGCTTTGCACCACCTGGCTGATTTGCCCCGGCGCCAGCCCGCGCGTGGCATCGATGAACAGCTGCGGCCAGCCGCCCGTGGGACGGGGGCCGAGATCACCGCCACGCAATGCCGCGTCGCCATCCGACGCGGCGGCTGCCACCTGCGCGAAGTCGGCGCCGCCAGCGACCTGTCGACGCAAGTCTTCGGCCCGGGCGCGCAGTTGGGCGATGGTGTCGGGGCTGGAGCCCTCGGGCACGCGCACCAGGATTTGCGCCAGATGCAGCAGCGCATTGGCGTTGGCGGGGCCAGCCGAACCTTGAGAGTCTTGTTCGGCCAGGAAGGCATCGATTTCGCCCTCGGTGATCACGATGGAGGCGTCGACGTTTTCTTCGCGCAGCCGGTTGATACGAATCTGCCGCTCCAGCTCGTTGCGATAGGTGGACCAGGGCATGGTTTCTTCGACCGCCGTACGCAGTTCAGCCACCGAAAGATCGTTTTCTTCGGCGATTCGACCAATCGCGGCGTCGATTTGCTCGCTGGACACACGGATTCCGGCGCGATCGGCCTCTTGCTCCAGAATGCGGTCGGTGATGAGCCGCTCCAACAGCTGCTGACGGATGACGTCGTCGGGCGGGGGCTCGATATTCTGCGCCCGTAACTCGCGCTGCGCCCGCGCCAGCTCGCTGTTGAGTTCGCGCCAGGTGATGATGTCGTCGTTGACGACCGCCACGATGGAGTCGCCAGGTTGGGCGCCTGGCACATACACAGCGGTGGGCGAGGCGGGATCGAACTCGGGCGACTGGGCGTGCCCAATTCCGCCCAGACACAGGCTGCTCAGCAAGAATGCCAGAACGGAAGTGGATAGACGGGGGAACTGCATGCGGGTTCGCTCCATGGGCGCCGGCCCTAGCCGACCGGGCGCCAGATCATTCATAACGTTCGAACGGCGTGCCTGGGTAGATGGGCTGCGATACTGGCTGATAACCTGGAATGTTGCGTCGCAGGGTTTCCAGTGGATCGGTGCCCAAACTGCCCAAGCCGTTGAGCTCAAGCTGGAAGAATAACGCGGTATTCGACGACTCGCTCGACACCGCGTATCGCTGGGCCACCACGCGCGCGGTCCAGCAGCAATCACCGGTGTACTCCAGGCCGCCCAGCAACTGGGTGAAACGGCTGTCGCGCATGGAGTAGTCTACGCGCCCCACCCCATACCAGTTGTCACTGAAGGGCCACTGCATGGCCAGGCTCACCTGCTCCTGGCCTCTTTGCTGGAATGAGCGCCGAATATAGCGGTAACCGGTGTACACGGTGGCCAGTCGGGCGGCATCCCAGCGTGCGCTGAATGACGACTGCTCGAGTCGATTGATGTAGGGGTTGTACTGCAGCGTAAGTTGACCGCTGAGGTCGTTGGTGAGGGCGCCGGCCACTTCGAAAAGAAAATCCGAACTTTCGTTGCTGCGCGGCTCCTCACCCGGCAACGTCACGCGCTGATCGGTGAAATAAAGCCGCTGAGCCGCCGACACCCTTGCCCGTTCCACCCCGCTTTCGGCGTCGATCCAGCGCGAGGTGATGGCGGCCGTGAGCTGATTGGCGTTGGCAAAGCGATCCCAGCCGCCCGAGAACAAGTTCTCGGAGAACAGCTGATTGAAACCGAAGTCGGCCAGCGCCGTGTCGTAGACGGGGATGGTGGACTGGTCTTTATAGGGCACGTAGAGGTAATACAGACGCGGCTCCAGGGTCTGCACCATGTTCCGACCAAACAGCGTGTCGTCGCGCTCGAAGAAGAGCCCGGTGTCGAGCGACATGATGGGCAGCACCCGATTCGTGCTGCCGATGTCGTAGGCGGTGAGCCCGCCCACCGGCGAGTCGGGGTCGTAATACAAGGAACGGTTGAAGTCGGTGCGATAGCTCGAGACGTGCACGCCCACCTTGGGGGTGATGAACCAGCCCGGGCGCAGCACAGGCCAGGAAATCGACGGGTACACCGTAAAGCGGTTGCCTTCTTCGCGCGGCAGATTCTGCGAGCCCGCCAGCCATTGCGACCGACGGAAGTGTGTGAATTCACCGCGCAGATTCAGATCCAGCCCGTTCCAGTCGTAGCGGTTTCCGGCGAACGAAAAGCGCGGCAACATATCGTAGGGTGGCGTGATCGGCGCGTCGGCGTCCTGCAGAGTTTGATACTGCACCGGATTCAGTTGCGCCTGAAACCAAGGGTTGGCCCACGATAGCGCCACCGACTGCGGCAAAGTCACCGTAGCAGCGCGATCGAGCGCCACCGCCGAAAAATCGCGGAAGTAATCGTCGTCGGATGCGCGCTGAAGATCCCACCCCAGCCCAAAGCCGCCCGGCAACGCCTGCTGATGGCGCGCGCTGTAATACCAGCGATCACCGCCGTTTCGCTCGCGATCATGCGGCATCCAGGTGCCGTTGATCTGCCCCTGGAAGGTAGGCCGCAAATAGCGAAACTCCGCCCCCAGCTGCAAACCGCGTCGCGCGTACAGCGAGGGATAGAGCGTGGCGTCGTAGTTGGGCGCCAGGTTGAGGTAATAAGGCACCGTGAGCTGCACGCCGCTGCGACTGGTCACACCAAAGGTGGGTGGCAGCAGGCCCGACTTGCGCGCGTCGCTCAAGGGAAAAGACAAATAGGGTGAACCCAGAATGGGCACGCCTTTGAAATAGACGACGCTGTTGCGCGCCACACCCTGCTCGGCCTCGAAGTCGAGATCGATCTGTCGAGCCTGCAAATACCAGGCCGGTTCCGGGCACGGGCAGCCGGTGTAACGCACGCCATAGAGCCGGGTTTCGGTGCGGCTCAGAAACTCGGCCTGCTCGGCCTCGCCGCTGCCGCCAGTGGCGGCCACGTAGAAATCTGGGTTGTCGAAGTAGCCGGACTCATCGTTGAGGTCCAGCCGCAAGCCCGGGCCCGTGACCACACTGCCCTCGCGCAGCAGCCGCACATCGCCGGTGGCATCGAGCACTTCGGTGCGGCGGTTGTAATCGATACGACTGCCCTTGAGGATCACGTCGTTGCGACGTACCTCCGCTTCACCTTCGAGCACCACCCGAGATTCGGGATCGCCCTCGAGGTTGTGACTGCGTGTGAACACGGGCAGCTGGTTGGGGTCGACCTGGGGATGCACCCGCAATTGCGTGGTCTCGCGCCACGTACTTGCCGGCGCCGACACTTCTTCGCGCCCCTGTCCGTAGGCGGACGGCACGATCAGGCCGACGAGCAGCGCCGCGGCGACGACATTCAGGGGAAGCTCGGGCACGAAACGTTTCAACACGGAAAATGAAATGCCCGACGGCGGGGCGTCGGGCCAGCTGCCACGCGGGGCGATGCGGAAGATTATCATAGGCGATCTTCGGCAAACACCCATGGGCACACGGGCCCTTCCCGTTGATCGAAAAAGTCATCCCGAAAGGCGCAGCCGATCGGGGCCTACCGCTGAACAGACGCCCCCATGACCTCCAACGATATCCGCCTCTCTGCACTCAAGGCCTGGCTTGCGACCGATGCTGCCCACCTTGGGCTCGACCTCGACACCATGCGGCCAGCCTCCACCGACGCCAGCTTTCGCCGTTATTTTCGGGTGAATTCGTCGCAGGGCAGCCTCATCATCATGGACGCACCGCCGCCGCTCGAATCCACCCAGGCGTTTGTGCACGTCACCGAACTTCTGCAGGCGGCCGACCTGCGCGTGCCGCAGATTCTGGCGAGCGAACCCGAGCAGGGGTTCTTGGTACTCAGCGACCTGGGCCAAAGCAGCTACCTCGACGCTTTGCGAGCCGAACCCCGACCGAGTGATGCACAGATCGACGCCTGGTATGCCGCGGCACTGGATTGCCTGGTTCATATGCAACGCGTCACCGATTGCACCTCACTCCCTCACTACAACGCCGAGCGCATGCTGGCCGAGCTTGAGCTCTTTCCTCAGTGGTATATCGCCCAGCATTGCGGGCATAAGTTGAGCGACGCCGAGCGCAACATGTTGGAGCGCACCTTCCAGCTACTGGCGAACCGCGTGGCAGGCCAGGCGCAGGTGTTCGTGCATCGCGACTTTCATTCGCCCAACCTGATGCTGCCCCAGGGCGACGACCCGCGCCCCGGCGTGATCGACTTTCAGGACGCCGTACGAGGCCCCATCAGCTACGACCTGGTGAGCTTGCTCATGGATGCTCGCACCACCTGGCACGAAGCTCAACAGCTCGACTGGGGTATCCGTTACTGGGAAGCGGCGCGCAAGGCTCAACTGCCGGTTCCCAACGACATCGCCATCTTTCACGCCGACTGGGAATGGATGGGCTTGCAGCGCAACCTGCGCATTTTGGGGGTTTTTGCTCGCTTGCATCATCGCGACGGCAAATCGCAGTATCTCGCCCATTTGCCGCGGGTTCTCGACTACGTGGTTCAATCCGCCAGCCACGACGACCAGTTTCGCCCCTTGCTCAAACTGTTGGACAAGCTCACGCCGCCCGACCCCGACACCGCCGCTCGCACCGCCATGGGTCTGTCGCGCCAATGAGGGCGATGATTCTCGCCGCCGGGCGCGGAGAGCGCATGCGGCCCCTCACCGACCACACCCCCAAGCCCCTGCTGCGGGTGGCCGGCAAGCCCTTGATCGAATGGCATCTCGAACGCCTCGCCCAAGCCGGCATCCGCGATGTGGTCATCAACCATGCCTGGCTCGGCGAACAACTGGAAGCCGCCCTGGGCCGCGGCGAGCGCTGGAACCTGCGCATTCATTGGTCGCCCGAGCCACCAGGCGGCCTGGAAACCGCCGGTGGCATCGCCCGCGCCCTGCCCTTGTTGGGCCGCGAACCGTTTTTGGTGATCAACGGCGACGTCTGGTGCGACTGGCAGCCGCAACAGGCGCTGCAGCTCAAGCTCGAACCCCAGCAGCACGCTTGGCTGCTGCTCGTCGCCAACCCGGCCCATCACCCGGGCGGCGACTTCTGGCTTTTCGACCACCAGGTGCTCCACCAACCACCCGAACGGAATGCTCAGCACGCCGAACTGGCGCCTCACCCACCTTCCCGCCTCACCTTCGCCGGCGTCGGCATCTACCGCCCCGAACTCTTCGCCCACCTACCCTCCGACGCCCACGCCCCACTCGCCCCCATTCTGCGACAAGCCATGGCGAACAACACCGTCATAGGCAGCCGCCATCACGGCGAATGGGTAGACGTTGGCACCCCCGAACGCCTGCAACAGCTGGATGCCCGTTTGCGCAACGAACGCCCGTGAGCGCACGGGCCCGTCGACCATGCCTGAGCCAGAGTTTCGAGACCGTCGGTAGCCCCTGGCCCGCGCGCACTCAAGCCGCTTCGAGGGCCCGGTCAAGATCGGCGATGAGATCATCGATATGTTCGATTCCCAACGACAGACGCACCATATCCTCACGCACGCCAGCCTTCGCCAGCTCCTCGGCATCCAGCTGACGATGAGTGGTTGAGGCCGGATGGGTGGCCAGCGATTTCGCGTCGCCGATGTTCACCAGACGCGTGAAAAGCTGCAGCGCATCGAGGAAGCGCTCGCCTGCCTCGCGGCCGCCTTCCTTCAGACCGAAAGAGAGAATTCCCGAGG
>JAJUJN010000057.1 GCA_029265335.1 Alcaligenaceae bacterium | reverse complement strand
CGTTGCGGGCCACCACATCGATCCGCACGTTGAAATGATGGGCGGGTTCGTCGTCCCAGGCAACGGTTTGGATCCAGCGTTCGGGTTCACGCTCACGTTGCCGGAGCGCACTGGGGCAATCGGCCGTATGCACGACCAGACCATGGCCCGTACGAATACAGGCAATGAGCGCGTCGCCGGGAATCGGTGAGCAACACGATGCCAGCTGTACCGATTGGCCTTCGTTGCCCTGGATCAGAATCGGTGCACTGCGCACCGCTGTGACTTCGTCGACGGCGGCCGCGGTGAGCGCCACTACGTCGTCGTGGGGGGCAAAGCGACGTGCCACGACGGCTGCCAGACGTTTGCCCAACCCGATATCGGCCAGGATTTCGTCGCGCGATTCGGCGCCGCTGCTGCGGGCCAGTTTTTCCCAGGTAGCGTCGGTGACGTCGTCGAGGGAAAGCCCCAGCTGTTGCAGCTCCTGACGGAGTAGACGCTCGCCAAAGAGTACCGACTCGGCGTATTGGACAGTGCGCAGGTAGTGCCGAATTTCTGAGCGCGCCCGCCCGGTGCGAACGAACCCCAGCCACTGGCTGCTGGGGCGCGCCGCCATGGAGGTGAGGATTTCGACTGTGTCTCCGCTTTTGAGTTCGGTGTGCAGCGGCACCTGCTCGCCGTTGACTTGCGCACCCGATGCCTGATTACCGACATCCGTATGGATATGGTAGGCAAAATCGAGTGGCGTGGCGCCGCGTGGCAAAGAGATGATCTTGCCCCGAGGCGTGAAGACATAGACGGCGTCGGGGAAGAGGTCGACCTTGACGTGCTCGATGAACTCACCCGAATCGCCGGTTTGCTGCTGAATGTCGAGCAACGATTGCAGCCATTGGTGCGTACGCTTCTGCAGATCGTTGAGAGAATCTTCGCTTGATTTGTACAGCCAGTGCGCGGCCACGCCGCTTTCGGCAATGTGGTGCATGTCGCGCGTACGAATCTGGAATTCGACCGGTACGCCGTAAGGACCCACCAGCGTGGTATGCAACGACTGGTAGCCGTTGATTTTGGGAATCGCGATGTAGTCTTTGAACTTGCCCGGCACCGGGCGATACAGTTGATGCAGCGTGCCCAGTGCGAGGTAACAATCGGCCTGCGTGTGCACCACCACACGAAAGCCGTAGATATCGAGCACCTCAGAGAAGGATTTCTCTTGCTGGATCATCTTGCGATAGATCCCAAAGAGATTCTTCTCGCGACCGAACACCTGAGCTTCGATGCCTGCCACCGGAAGGGCCGAGCTGACCGCTTCGGTGACCCGCTCGATCACCTCGCGACGATTCCCCCGTGCCGACTTCACGGCCTTTTGCAGCACCCGATAGCGATTAGGGTACATGGCCTCAAAGCAACGGTCTTGCAGTTCGCGATAGAGCAGGTTGAGCCCGAGCCGATGGGCAATAGGCGTGTAGATGTCGATGGTTTCGCGGGCCACTCGGCGCCTTTTTTCGGCGGAGACGGGGCCCAGCGTGCGCATGTTGTGCAGGCGGTCAGCCAGCTTGATGAGAATCACCCGCACGTCGCGCGCCATGGCCAGGAGCATCTTGCGGAAGCTCTCGGCCTGCTGCTCGGTTTTGTTGGCGAACTCGAGGCGGTCGAGTTTGGAGAGGCCGTCGACCAGTTCGGCAACCTCGGTGCCAAATCGCTCGGCGAGCTCCTGCTTGGGCACGCCCTGGTCTTCCATGACGTCGTGAAGCAGGGCGGCCATGAGGGCGTTGACGTCGAGCTTCCACTCGGCGCAGATCTCGGTAACCGCAATGGGATGGGTGATGTAGGGTTCACCGCTAGCGCGGAATTGCCCCAGATGCGCTGCGTCTGCAAAACGGAACGCCTCACGCACTTGTTGTACCTCGGCCGCTGTGAGGTACTCGGCCACGCGCTCAGCCAACGGTGCAATACTGACCGTTGAACTGACAGGAGCGTTGGGCGTTTGAGCGGACATGGCAACAGGGCGTGGAAGCTAGGCGGCGTGCTGTATCAAGTTGGTACCTTGCGCAGCATTTCTTCGCCGGTGAGGCCCTGGGCGATTTCGCGCAGGGCAGTCACGGTGGGTTTGTTCTTGCTGTCGATGCGCGGTACATGACCTTGCGCGAGCTCACGGGCGCGATACGTGGCAGCCAGAGTGAGTTTGAACCGGTTGGGGATATGCTCGAGGCAGTCGTCTACGGTAATACGGGCCATGTGGGCTCCTGGTGATGACAACGATATGCAACAACGGTAGCCGGTGCCGAACCCATGGGGCCGGTGACCGGCAGCGTGCCTAAACGGAGATGCCGAGTTGCTGGAATAGCTGACTATGACGAGCCGATTGGGCGCCGAAGCGCAAGCGACCCACTCGCACGATCTCGCAAAGCTCGGCTAAAGCCGTGGTAAAGTCTTGATTAATAATAACATATTCGAACTCGTTGGCATGCGCCATTTCGCCGCCGGCAGCAAGCAAGCGCTGGGCAATCACGGCTGGGTCGTCGGTGCCGCGCAGGTGCAGGCGTTTTTCGAGTTCTTCGATGGATGGCGGCAGTATGAATACGCCAATGGCAGAGGGATAACGTGCACGGATCTGCCTGGCGCCTTGCCAATCGATTTCGAGCAAGACATCGTGCCCTTCGCGGGTGGCTTCCACAATGGGCTGACGCAGTGTGCCATAGTAGTTACCGTGCACGCGCGCCCATTCCAGCAGTTCGCCCGCGTCGCGCAAATGTTCGAATTCGGCCTGGCGCACGAAGTGGTAATCGCGCCCATCCACTTCGCCTGGGCGTGGCTCGCGCGTGGTGCACGACACCGACAGGCGCAAATGGGGGTCGCGGGCCAGCAAGCCTCTCACCAGGCTCGATTTGCCAGCGCCACTGGGTGCGGCCACCAGAAGCACGGAGCCCGGCCGCGGGTCATCCTTGCTGAATGAATGCGTACTCATGGGTGTAGTTTACTCGCCAAGGGCGCCTTATCCCCGGCCGCTCGCTGAAACGTCTCATAAACGCGGCATAATCGGAAGAGTTCTCTCTTCAGCATTTAAGAAATTTCTGGCGCAAGCCAAGATGGATTCATGACCAAGGTTATTTCTCCCCGACAATCCGCCGAACTCGAAGCCGCTCGCGTCGGACACCCCGATGTGGCGCTGCGGCCCGCGGCACTGGTGGTGCCAGTACGGCAAGGGCCGTCGGGTCCCGAAGTTTTCATGATGCAACGCGACCCCAACGCCGCCTTCGTACCAGGTGTGTACGTTTTTCCGGGCGGGGCGGTCGACACGGCCGACGCCACCGAGTCGCTCGAGGCTTGTCTTGCCGGCCGCACAGAAGCCGAGGCGCGGCAACGTTTGGCCATCGCCGAGAACGGCCTGGCCTATTGGGTGGCTGCCGTGCGCGAATGTTTTGAAGAAGCCGGGCTGCTGCTGGCGCGCCATGCCGACGGCCGGTGGCCGCGGGCCGAAGCCCGCGAGTTGCAGCGTTGGCGCGAATTGCGCCACCAGCTGCACGCAGGCGAAATCTCACTGGCCGATGTGTGCCGCCAGCTCGATGTGCAATTAGCGCTTGATCAATTGCACTATCTCAGCCACTGGGTGACGCCGCGCGGGCAGCGACGTCGATTCGATACGCGCTTCTTCCTGGCAGAGGCTCCTACCGAGCAACCCGCCGAACACGATGGCGCAGAGGCGGTGGCCAGTTGCTGGGTGCGGCCCTCACAGGCGCTCGACGACCACCGCAAAGGGGATTTCCCGCTGGTGTTCGCCACCCGCACCACGCTCGAGATGCTGGCCTCATTCGACAGCACACAAAGCCTTATCCGTTACGTTTCCGAGCTCAAGGAAATTCCCACCATCATGCCGCGCATGGCCACGGGTCGCCGCGGCGTGCAGGCGGTGGGCCCACGCGATCCGGCCTGGGCCGAGATCGGTCGCGTCGACCCAGCCGGCGCTGGTACTGCCCGGTACGAAATCGAGCCCGGAGTGCCGGTGGCCATTGGTGAGAATGTGTGGCGGCTCACCTGCAATAACCCCGGTTACATGACCGGACCAGGCACCAACACCTATCTGTTGGGTAACGAGCAAGGTGTGACCGTGATCGACCCTGGCCCCAGCGATGACGCCCATGTGGCGGCCATTCTGGCTGCCAGCCCGGGGCCCATCACGCAAATTCTGGTCACCCACACGCATGCCGACCATTCCCCGGCAGCGCGAGCCTTGCAGGCGCAGAGTGCTCAGCCTATCAAGCTCATTGGTTGGCCGGCCCAGCATCAGGGGCACGACATGGCCTTTCAGCCCGATTACGAGCCCACCGATGGCGAGTGGATCAGCACCGGAGCAGGGCGCCTGCAGGTGCTGCACACACCCGGACACGCGGCCAACCATCTGTGCTACTGGCTTGAGGGCGAAGCGATGCTCTTTACCGGCGACCACATCATGCAGGGGTCCACAGTGGTGATCAGCCCCCCCGATGGCAACATGACGCAATATCTGCGTTCGCTCGAGCGTTTGTTGGAACTCCCGATCGAATGGCTTGCCCCGGCTCATGGCTTTTTGATGGATAAGCCTCAGCAGGTGATCCGAGACCTCATCGACCATCGCCTGCGCCGCGAAACCTTGGTGTGGCGGGCGCTATCCACCGAAGGCACCACCGAGGCCGAACTGCTGAGCAAGGTGTATACGCAGTTGGTGCCGGCTCTCAAGCCGGTGGCCGCTAGATCGCTGCATGCACATTTGCTCAAGCTCGAGGAAGATGGCCGCGCCGAGAGGGTGGATCAGGAACTGTGGAGGCGGATTGCCTGACCGCTTGCCAGCAGGCGCTGCCAACTTGGGCTGGGGCCAGGCATGATGTCGGCCAGAGTGTGGCGCTGCAGCTCGGCCATGAAAGCCGCCTGCGCCCGCTCGAGCACGCCTGAGAGCAAGCAATCGCCGCTCAATTGACAATTGTTGTTGTTGCCCAGGCATTCCACCAGCGTGAAGTCGGGTTCGGTATCGCGCAGAACGGCGCCCAGCCGAATATCAGCCGGCTCATGCGCCAAACGCATGCCACCACCCTTGCCGCGTACGGTTTCGATCCAGCCGCGCTGCGCAAGTCGGTGCACCACCTTGGTGAGATGCGCCTGCGATACGTTGAATGCTCGTGCAACTTCCTGAACAGTGCACAGACGATCGCGCTGCGCTGCCAGATACATCAGCAGGCGCATGGCGTAATCGCTCATGAGGCTCAGTCGCATGACAGCCGCCCGTGGGTGATCAAGCGGGCTGCGGCACGTTGAGATCGGCCGCCATGCGCTCGGGGACATTGTGCATCTGGTAACCCATCCACAGGCTGCGCGCGATGCGACCCGCCATGAGGTTGGCGCGGTCGCGCACCTCTGGGTTGGGGTGCTCGGCGGTGGTGGCGTGAAACAGCGCCAGCCACTGCTCGAAATCTTCTGCGGTGATATCGGGCAGGGTGACGTGGCGGGTCATGGGCGTGCCGCTGTAGCGCGCCGTGCCGCGCAGCAATGACGACCAGAAGTCGACCATGCGGTCGAGGTGGTGCGGCCATTGTTCGTCGCTGAGGCGCAGGGCGAAGATGGGGGCGAGTTGATCGTCGGCCCGCACCCGACTGTAGAAGTTTTCGACCAGCCAACGGACATCGGCTTCGGACACGTTGTTGTCTTGACGCATGAGAACTCCGGAGATGACGGTAACTTTGCCAAGTATTGCCCGGCAATTGTGTTCGGGCGTTTCTTAATATTCATTCTATATGAATGTTATGACTTTGGGTGAGTTTTCATGCATTTTTGTGTGTCGCGCAGGCCACGCCCTTGCGCTCGGGCGAGCGAGAACCGAGAATAGCCCCTTTCAGCGATGTTCGGCCTTATTCGTTACGGGGTTGGGGGCCCATAAACCCAGCCTCGGGCAACCCATCGGCACGGCGTCAGTCAACCTCAACCGGAGTTCATATGTCCATTCCGCTCAACCCTCCTTTTCGTGCTGATCACGTCGGCAGTTTTCTGCGCCCCAAATTCTTGCTGGAAGCTCGAGAGCGTCATGCCAAAGGCGAAATTTCGGCCGAGGAACTGCGCAAGGTAGAAGATAAAGCCATCACCGAAGTGGTGCGTTTTCAAGAAGACGTCGGCTTGAAGGCCATTACCGACGGTGAATATCGCCGCACCTATTTCCACATCGACTTCCTGCAACAGCTGGGTGGCGTGCACACCGACATCCCCGTGATTGTGAAGGGCGCCGATGGCAAAGAAGAACTGGCTCCGCCCGCCATCCGCGTCATCGATAAAGTACGCCATGCGGTCAATATTCAATTGGCCGACTTCGAATATCTCAAATCGCAGATTCAAGCGCCTGGCGCTGTGCCCAAAGTGTGCATCCCATCGCCCACCATGTTGCACTTCCGGGGCGGCCGTGCCGGCATCAGCAAAGAAGCCTATCCCGAACTCGACCCTGATTTCTACGACGACGTAGCGCGCGCCTACGGCGACGAGTTGCAGGCATTGGCGAACGCCGGCTGCAACTACGTGCAGATGGACGACACCAACCTGGCCTATCTGTGCGACGAGAAAATGCGCGAAGCAGCGCGTCAGCGGGGCGACGACCCCGACGAACTGTCGCACCGCTACGCCTGGTTCATCAACAAAGTGGTGGCTCACAAGCCCAAAGGCATGGTGCTGGGTATTCACCTGTGCCGCGGCAACTTCCGCAGCACGCACGCGGCAGCCGGTAACTACGAGCCGGTGGCCGAGGCGCTGTTGGCCGAAATGGATGTCGACGCCTACTTCCTGGAGTACGACGACGACCGCTCCGGCGACTTCCGCCCGCTGCGTTACCTGCCCAAGAACAAGCTGGCGGTGCTCGGTTTGGTCACCACAAAATTCGGTCAACTCGAAAACAAAGACGACCTCAAGCGTCGTATCGACGAAGCCGCCAAATATGCTCCGCTCGAGCAGCTGGCCTTGTCGCCGCAGTGTGGTTTTTCCAGCACCGTGCATGGTAATGACATCGCGGTAGAAGACCAGCGCAAAAAGCTGGAGCTGGTGCTCGAAACCGCCCGCGAAGTGTGGGGCGAATAAGCCCCGTATAGATGGAAGAAAGGCATGATGCAACGTTCTGTCATGGCAGCGTGGGCACTGCCTTTCTGTACGCCAATCCGCCAACGGCCACGGGGCAGGGCGGGGCTGCCGCGCAAGTTTGCCCTGGCGTTAGCGCTGGCAGCCCTGCTGGGCGCCAGCAACAGTCTGGCCGGTGATGCGACGCAAGCCGCAGAGGCTGCGGCACCACCCGCCATGCAGGCCCGCACTTTGCTCGACACCACCACCACGTGGGCCGGCCAGGCCATTGAGTATCCACAAGGCCAGGCGCGAGTGGTAGCTCTCGAAATCGAATTGGCCGAAGGTGGCGAAACCGGCTGGCATACACACCCTTTCGGCTCCTTCGCCTATGTGCTTGAAGGCGAGCTCGAGATCAGCACGGCGGATCGTCAACACCGTGTGGCTGCCGGGCAAACTTTGGCCGAAGTGGTGGGCTTGCCGCACAATGGTCGCAACGTGGGGCAGGGGCCTGTGCGCCTCGTGGTGTTCTACACCGCCGCCGACCACCAAGCCCTCACCGAACACGTGCCGGCGCCGGCTCCCTAAGGGGGTACTGGCAACGCACAGTTCTCGTTTACAGCTATCGAAAGGCGATCGCGCCGATCGCCCAACACTTCTCTACCATCCTGAGTCAGGAGCGTTCACATGTCGTCTCAATCTTCCGTACTTCCCGACCTCGAGTGGGGCCAGGGTCGGCTTTGGATCGCCGGGGAATGGCGTGAAGCACGCGAACGTGATGCCATTGCCGTTACCCATCCTGCCGATGGCAGCACATTGGCCACCGTCGCCAACGCCACCCCCGAAGAAGCCATGGCTGCGGTAGATGCCGCCGCTGCGGCGGCGCATAGCGTGGCCAGTGCGCCACCGCGAGTGCGCGCCGAGTGGCTGCGGCGCAGTTTCGAGCTCATGATGGAACGCAAAGAAGAGCTTGCCCGGTTGATTGCGCTGGAAAATGGCAAGGCCTTGAGCGATGCGTTGGGCGAGGTCGCCTATGCCGCCGAGGTCTTCCGCTGGTTTGCCGAAGAAGCCGTGCGCAGCCCAGGAGAACTGGGTACCGCGCCGGCCGGTGGCAACCAGATGCTGGTGCGCTACCAGCCTATTGGAGTTTCGTTGCTCATCACTCCCTGGAACTTTCCTGCCGCCATGGCCACGCGCAAGATTGCGCCCGCTCTGGCGGCTGGCTGCACCTGCGTGCTCAAGCCGGCGGGCGAAACCCCGCTCACGGCCTACGCCATGGCCGCCATTCTGCACGAAGCCGGAGTGCCGGCTGGCGCGGTGAACGTCATTACCACCTCCACTTCGGGCAAGGTGATCAGCCATCTGCTCACCGATCACCGTGTGCGCAAGCTCTCGTTCACCGGCTCCACTGAAGTGGGTCGTGAGCTCATCAAGCAAGCGGCAGACAACATCGTGCACTGCTCCATGGAATTGGGCGGCAATGCGCCTTTCCTGGTGTTCGACGATGCCGATATCGACGCCGCCATCGACGGCGCCATGGTGGCCAAAATGCGCAACGGCGGGCAAGCCTGCACGGCCGCCAATCGCTTCTATGTGCAACGCGGCGTGTACGACGAGTTTGCCAAACGCCTCACCGAACGCATGGCCGCGCTCAAGCTCGGCCCGGGTGTAGACCCCAACACTGGCTGCGGCCCGCTCATCAATTCTCGAGCCGTCCACACCGTGGCCGACATGGTAGAAGACGCGGTACAACGCGGCGCCCGCGTGCTCACCGGCGGCAAGGCCGTGGATGGCCCTGGCTGCTTCTTCCAGCCCACCGTGCTGGCCGACGTGGCCCACGGCTCGCGCGTGCTGCAAGAAGAAATCTTTGGCCCGGTAGCACCATTGGTGGTGTTCGACCACGAAGACGACGCCATCGAGCAGGCCAACGCCACCGAGTATGGCCTGGTGTCATACGTGTACACCAGCGACCTCGCGCGTGGGCTGCGCGTCTGCGAAGCCATCGACAGCGGCATGGTGGCCCTCAACCGCGGTTTGGTGTCCGACCCAGCTGCCCCCTTCGGCGGTATGAAACAAAGCGGCCTGGGCCGCGAGGGCAGCCACCACGGCATGCTCGAATTCATGGAGTGCAAATACATCGCAACCCAGTGGTAGCGAGGGTGCTACACGGCAACGTATATTTTCAGTAGTGCTACGTTATTGGTGAAACCGCCATACCGACGATAACAATACCCGCCAAGGCTATGCTCGCACGAGTACCCTCAAACCGGCGGGTTACTTATTTGTGCGAGCGGTGAATGTGAATTTCACGAAACCCGTGCATAAGCTGTGCGCCCACCATAACCGGTTGTGGAATCGCCGCTTCACCGTCACCACGTCGCTGCCATGCACCAAGCCCTCTGCGATGTCGGGTGAGCGCAAAATCATTCAATATTCTGCGCCTGAACATTGATTGATAAATAAAAAACAATAAAAATCAATGGGTTATATGTGCTTTTCAGCCTATTTCGCAATTGT
>JAJUJN010000408.1 GCA_029265335.1 Alcaligenaceae bacterium | reverse complement strand
GTTCGAGGGTTTCTCTGCCGTTGATGATCACAGAAAGGTCGTGTGGCAGATGACAGTATCGGGCGGCTGGAACGAAACCGTATCGGGCACGGGGGTGCTGAACGTTCTTGAGCTTGGTGATGCACACGCCGGTAGTCGGCAACTTCATGCCTTACTCGATGCCGATACGCGCGACTGGCCGTTTCACCTCACGGTGCGGGTACCGCCCGGCGCTGCTGAAGTGAGTCGACAAGGCTTTTCCGGCACGACAGCGCTGGGGGCACTCACCAATCACTGGTTCGACGCCGACCGCCTCCTTGGTTATGCCTCACCTTCGGGCATGCACACGCCGGGCTTCTCCGAACTCAAAGACGGCTATTACTACACGAAAGCAGACAGTGGTGTGGTGCGCGTGGATCAGCGCCAGAATACCTATCGTTTGAGTTTCAGGGCCACGGTGAGCGAGCATCACTCCGAGGCGCGGCGGCCAACCGGTCGTATGGCCACGGTGCAGGGTTGGGTCTGCGAAGCAACCACCTACCATGCCAACCCCGAGTTGTGCCTGCACGAACCGCTGCAACTCCTGGCAGTCACACCCGAGAGTCAACGCGAAAACGTGAACTTCCAGAAGCCCGAAATCACACTGGCTTTTACCGACCCTGTCGACCTCGACACGCTGGAGAGCAGCTTTGCGCTGTACACTTACGATGCGGCGGCCTCGCAGCGGCGTATCGAGGGAAACTTCGAAACCCGCGGCAACGCCACCTATGCGTTCCTGCCCAACGCGGCACTCCCCGATGCCACCCGCTTCGAAGCTCGCGTTCAAGGTGGCCCCAATGGTGTCACCGCGAAAAACCGCGAGGAATTTCTCGACCAAACACAAACCTGGCGCTTTTCCACGCTGGTCGACCCCACGCGCGATGCCGTGGCCGAAGACGGCAACCCGATCCTCCTCGACGTCTATCAAACGGTCCGCAATGCGCCGCTGGTGATCGATAAACCCAGTTTGCTGCGAGCCACCCCCCTCTGGAACCACCGCGAAGACATCCACCCCTCCTGGCAGGTCAGGAGCTTTCCCGCAACCGTGGAAGCGGATGTAGATTATGTGCGTGTAGCGGGGCAACTGGGCGAGGCACCCCAGGCCGACGGCAGCTTCCGCATCCGGCACCAGGATGTCTTCAACCACGAGCATCGCCACTACGCGGTGAATACCGTCAACCTCTTTGGCTGGCGGCCACCCTGGAACGGCCCCAACCAAGAGGTGAGCGCACGTATCGAACCTTTCAACCCATGGCCCGAGCCACTTGAGCAAACCGTTTTCGAAACCACAGCCACCTTCAGCAACTGGCCCGTGGAGCCCCAAACTCTCACGGTCAGTTATGCCTTTCTGGAAGCTGGCTCCTGGGCCGAGGGCGTGCCGCCAGAAGTGATCCAACGAACCAAGGACATCATGCGCGAGGCCAGTACGCTGAGCACCCAGCTCTTCCCCGTGGCCGCTACGCAGATCAGCCCGATCCGCATTCCTGGTGTGAATGGCAGCATCACACGCGAGTTTCTGTACATCGACTACGACGACCAGCAGGTGAGTTCCAGCGACATCATCTTCGAAAACGTGCTGTGGGACCTCAACCAGGCGCTCGACACCAACGTGCTCTGGGAGGCAGGCGCCCGAGCCCCCACCGTGGTTCGACGGGCAGCGGAACGCCTGCGCTGGCTGCTTTCACTCCACCGGAGCTCTACCGACACCATTCTGCTCCTGTATCCACCCGAAGTCGCCAGCGCAGGGCGTGCCACGGGTATTGGTGACTTTTTTTCGACGCACAAGCGAAATCGCGGTTTGGGCATGGTGATCCATCCCGAGGTGGATAACGGCCAGCTGGCGATGGGGGTGGTTCACGAAATCGGCCACGCCCTGGGCCTGGAGCACAACCCTGGTGATTTGGAGGAGATTCTTGAACTGCATCCTCGCCATTACCGTGATCCTGGTATGGAAGGGTTCCGTCTGGCGCTGGATGGGAGTTACGGGTGGAACAAGTCGGCCGAACATGGCAACGCCGAGGAACCTACCGACGTACTCACCCCTTTGATGTGGCCTTCGAACGTGCCCATCAACTGGGTTTGGCTCAATACCAGCGAGTACGCTCAAGTCCAGGCCGCTTATGAATCGACTGCTGCTGGCATGCCCCGTTTGGGAGCCTGGGCACCACGCGGCCCCCTCCGGCTGGCTGCCGCCGACAACCCCAACTCGGGGCTGGTGACACCTTGGTTCGCCAACCTCATGGCTGCCAAACAAGCCGTAGCTCCGACGAACTCGCATGTCGCCGTGCTGGGTTCCATCCACCCGGAAGGCACCCGGGCCAGTATCCACTACATCGGCCGCACGTCCACTGCAAGCGCCACGGAT
>JAJUJN010000193.1 GCA_029265335.1 Alcaligenaceae bacterium | reverse complement strand
GAGCCGCGCCCCCCGCGCCATCGGGCCGCGCGCGCGGCAGGTCAGGGCGGAGGCCGCCCCCGCGGCCAGGCTAGGGGGCCAGCCGTGGCGCGCGGGCACCCCCTGGAGTTTCCGCGCGATCACGGCGCTCACGATGGCTACCGCATCGAATGGTGGTATATCACCGCCAATCTCACTGACGACGCCGACCGACAATGGGGAGCGCAATGGACACTATTCCGCTCAGCACTGCGTCCTGAGGTGCAAACCGACGGCTGGACCAGCTCGAACGTTTGGATGGGGCACATCGCGCTCACCAGCCCCTGGAACCACAATTTTGCCGAATCATTCGCCCGGGGCGGCATTGGCCAAGCGGGCGTGCAGGCCCAACCGTTCAAGGCCTGGATCGACAATTGGCTGATCGAAGCTACCAGCAGTGAAGGCATCAGCGAGTTGCGCCTTGAGGCCGATGCTGAGGGTTTCGGCTACGAGCTGCAACTACGGAGCGAGGGGCCGCTGGTGTTGCATGGCGAACAGGGCTATAGCGAGAAGTCGGGTGAAGGCCAGGCCTCGTACTACTACAGCCAACCCTTCTATGAGGCCTCGGGAGTGGTCACACTCGATGGTGAATCGTTTGCCGTCAACGGGCGAGCCTGGCTGGATCGAGAGTGGAGCAGCCAACCGCTGAGCGCGCGGCAAGAGGGCTGGGACTGGTTCTCGCTGCATTTGGGCGATGAGTACAAGCTCATGCTGTTTCAGGTACGACACGATAGCGGTGAGCACTATCGCGCCGGCACTTTGATCGCCACCGACGGCAGCACGCAAAGCCTGCAACCCGAACAGATTTTTATCGAAGCGCAAGCCTTCAGCCACCAGCAAAACGGCAAGCAGGTGCCCACAAGCTGGCAAGTACGCGTGCCCGACTTCAACATCCACCTCACGATCGATGCGATTGAGCCTCAGGCCTGGATGAGCACCACCTTCCCTTACTGGGAGGGGCCGGTCACGGTGCAAGGCAGTTTCAACGGCCTGGGTTACCTCGAAATGACGGGCTATTAGGCAAAAAAAACCGCCACCCGAAGGTGGCGGTCGTTGAGAAGGTGGGTGGAAAGGCGCTTAGCCTTCGATCTCACCTACGAGCTGCAAGGCAAAGTCGCCATTGTCGTAGCGCTGCTGGTCCGCAGCCACCGTGTCGGCGTACAGGTAGGTGTCGCCGTCGAACTCAAACCAGAGCACACCGATATCGTCGGGTTCGGCGCCCGCAGCCGTGCTCCAGCCTTGATCATTCGCGATACCCGCATATTGCGCTGCGGCCTGAGCGAACGCTTGCTCCAGAGTGCTCACGCCGTCGTCGAGCGCGATCTGCACCTCACCACCAAAGCCCAGGATTTCCACCGTGTCTTCGTTCGGGAAGGCGATGCTATCCATCAGGCCCAGCGACGACGACGAGGCCACTTCTTCGTTGAACGACACATTGACGGTGATTGCGCTCTCACCCTCACCCAGCAGGATGGTCTCGGCCACTGCGGCCGACATGCCGGCGAGAGTGAACTGCCCTTGGAGCTCTTGCGCATCGATGGTGCTGAACTTGCCAGCGCTGTTATTGAAGCCTTCGTCGGCAATGGCAACGTCGTCGGCCTCGGCATCGAAACGACCCACATCACCTTCACCGCTCAGAGTGAGCGTGCCGCCCTCGTCGCCCAGCTCATCGGCATTCACCGCGAGCATGGCCAAGGCGTCTTCAGACACCTCCAGGTTCACATTGGCGGCTGCATCGAACAGCGTCAGGGTGACGGTTTCATCGTCGGTGACGAGCAAACCCTGGGTTTCGGCCAGATTGCGAACATTGGCCGTGATGGCATCCGACTCGCCGGGCGCACCAAACGCCAGCATTTCGAAGTCGCTCACTTGCGCCGCATCGAGTTCGATGGTTGCCTCACTGTTGTAGAAAGCGAGCGCCTCGATGTTCGACATCAAGTTAATGGCATCGTAATCCTGGGTTTGAAAGCTTGCTGCTCCCAAGGCGGCCACATCAAAACCCTCGCCACCGTCGATGGTCTGCTGCAGGTTGGGTGCACGCTCGAACACCAGCACGTCGTTGCCAGCACCCAGCGCAGCGTTCAGCAGCGCATCGGCGTCACGCACCATGATGTCGCCGGTAGAGCCGCTGGCGTCCAGGCCGGTGAGTTCGGTGTCGCTATCCTCATGGTTGCCCAGGCTTTCGAGATCAACATCCACCTCGGTATTGAGGCTGAAGCTTTCGACATCACGCCCAGCTTCGATCTGAAGTTGAATTTCTTCGTCTTGCTGGTCGTCGAGCAAGATCAACGACTGCAAGGCTTCGCCTGAGGCTACCAGGCGGCCGTCGTCATCGTCTGGGCTATCGGCGTCGGTGCTCACACCTTGCAAGGCGATGGTGCCGTTCTCTTCCGAGAATTGAGTGGTGAGCGCCGCGTCGGCACCTGCCACCGTGACGTTGGCATAACCCACCACTGTCTCGGCATTGGCATTGCTCACGTCGGTTGCAGCAGCTTGCTGCCAGAAGGCTTGAACACCCTGATATTGGGTGAGATCGGCCGTGTCGAGGGTGGACACACCATCCACGCTATGCACCTGCACCAACTCCACGTTGCTCACGGTGCCCTGTTGGGTGGCGTTGTTTTCACCTTCCACATAAATGTTGAAGGTGTCGTAGCCCGCACCACCATCGATGGTGTCGAACTCGTTCAACGTGGTGGCACTGGCTCCATCGGCAGGATTGTTGGGATAGGCGTTGAATACGTCATCCAACGTGGTGCCTTCGAAGGTATCGATACCCGGGGTGAGTTCGAAGGTTTCACCGTCGTGGCCGGCGTTCTCGTAGAGGCGATCAAGCGCCGGCTGAACCGATGCTGGGTCTTCGTTCACGCCCTGCATCACTTCGGCCGCATTGAAGGGCAGATCGTCCAGGATGGAGGGATTCGAGTTTTCCCACTGCGAAAACTCTACTGCCACCAAAGTGCGGTTGGCCACGTAATCGGCGTCGCGGCCTTCGCCAGCCTCGGCTGAACGCAGAAGGATGCCTACCAACTCTGGGCGTTCGATATTGCCCTCGCTGAGCTGGTTGATCCAGTATTCGCGCCCGCCTTCATCCGGCGCACGGCCCAGTACGTTCTCGTAAAGATAATCAACGTACCAGGCATCGGTCACTGTCGAACCAGATGGCACTTCGTCGTTGGCCGCGCCATCGACATAAATCTGTGCCGATAAATTCTTGAACGCATTGGCATGGGCGGCGGGGTTATCACCCTCAGCAGCCAGCAGCTCAATGTAGTGTTCAACGTAATACTCCATCGCCTCGAATTCAGGCGCACGCGCAAAATAGGATAGAAAAATCGACGCTACGTCGTTCTGCAATTCGTCATTGGTAAGTGCAGCCAAAACGGGTACCTCCTTGCGATGCATAAAGGAAAAACCTGAGGCGTAAAGCTTGTACGACAACGTACAACCCAGGTGTGATTGCAGTGTAGGGGTACAAAAAAACGGCTTACAACCCGACCAATGACAAAATGTTGCCGGCTGCGGGGTTATTGGGGCTATTACTGATGGACTGTTACTGTCGGGTGCTCTATGTCACCATGCCGCGGCCCACTGGCTTACCCAAGTGTTGCGTAAGATCCACGTAAGTTAGAGGTAAGGCCTACGAAAGTGTCGGGTAAGGCTCGAGCAAGCTTCGGGTAAGCTCCGCGTCAGTGATGGCTGGCGCGGAGCGACTCTCAAGTGGGAGAAGTGTGCGCAGGCACAACGGGATCGAGAGCCGCTTGAGACGTTCGGCGACGCCTCTGGGCAACCCAGATCACGGCAAACAGCAGCAGCGCAGGAATCCACATCCATTCCTTGGCCCAACCGTGAACCGGCGCCTCCACCGTTGAAATCACATCGTCGAACACAAAGCCCATTTCTTCTGCCGGGCTGCCGAACGCCACGTGATCCACGATGACTTGGTCGTCGTCGGTGAATAGTTCCAGGCCGAGTGCGGCGAGACGATCTTCGCCGGTGGCCCCCGCCGGTACCGGCACCAGGCGCCAGATGGTTTGCGGATTGCCTACGGCATCGAAACCCTCGATTTCAAGGCGAATGGTGTTGCCCTCTTCCAGCTCGCCCAGAACCTGCACGAATTCCGTGGGCGGCACACTGCGCCACGGGTCTTGTATGCGATCCATCCAGAAGCCTGGTCGCACCAAGGTGAAAGCCACCAGCACCAAGATGAGCGACTCGTACCAACGGCTGCGAACGAGCATATAGCCCTGGGTGGCTGCTGCGAACATCAACATGCCCGCCGTGGCGGTTAAAAATACCAGTATGCCCTGCCACCAGGTGACATCGATGAGCAGGAGGTCGGTATTGAAAATGAACAGAAAGGGCATAACCGCCGTTCGCATGCTGTAGAAAAAGGCGTACGTACCCGTGCGGATGGGATCGCCGCCCGAGATGGCGGCCGCCGCAAACGCTGCCAGGCCCACCGGCGGCGTGGCATCGGCCATGAGACCGAAATAGAACACGAAAAGATGCACGGCAATGAGCGGCACGAGCAGCCCGTTTTGCTCGCCCAGCTGCACCACAACGGGCGCGAGCAACGCCGACACCACAATATAGTTGGCCGTAGTGGGCAGGCCCAAGCCCAGAATCAGGCAGAGAAAAGCCGTAAACACCAGTATGAGCATGAGGTTGCCCATGGCCACGGTTTCTACCACGTCGGCCAGCACCAACCCGATACCGGTTTGCGACACCGCGCCCACAATGATGCCGGCCGCCGCGGTGGCAATACCGATGCCCACCATATTGCGCGCACCGATCACCAAGCCGTCCCACACCTCGCGCACGCCCTCCACCGCCTCACTCACCAAGCCCCGTTCGTTTCGGAGCCAGGCGAGCAAGG
>JAJUJN010000372.1 GCA_029265335.1 Alcaligenaceae bacterium | reverse complement strand
GAGCCGATCCGGCGCGAGGGGTTGAGCGCCGTCATGGGGTCTTGCGGAATCATCGAAGTGACCCCGGCGACAGTCTGGCGACGTTCGGCAGGGCTGAGGGTGCCTAGGTCGCGGTCGTGAAGCACGATACGGCCCGAGGTGATTTCGATATTGCGCGGGAGTACGCCGAGCACGGCCTTGCCGATCATGCTCTTGCCGGCGCCACTTTCGCCCACGAGGGCGCGAACTTCGCCGGGATGCACGGTGATGTTCACCTCGCGCAGCAAGCGCGGGCCGCCCTGGCGCAGCGCGACGCAAAGGGATTGCACTTGAAGCGTGGGTTGCGTTGAGGTCATGCCGGCTTACCGATGGAGCGGGTCGAATTGATCTTTGAGCCCTTCGCCCAGCTGGCTGAATGACAGCACGCTGAGAAAGAGCACGATGAGCGGGAACACCAGAACCCACCAGGCGAAGTGAATGGACGCGCGGCCTTCGGCGATCATGCCGCCCCAGGTGGGGTCGTCGCTCGAGATCGACAGGTTCACAAAGCTCAAGATGGCCTCCACGATCACCGCCACGCCCATTTCGAGGGCGAGCAGAGCCACGATGGTGGGCAGCACATTGGGCAGGATTTCACTCACTAGCGTGACCATGCGGCTGGCGCCGCCGATCTGGGCAGAAGGCACGTAGTCCATGCGCGATTGCACCAGGGTTTCGGCGCGGATCACGCGGGCGAAGCGGGTCCAGTCGATGATGGCGATGGCCACGATCACCGACAGCAGCCCCGGGCCCATCACCGCCACCAGCAAAATGGCAAACAGCACGGGCGGGAAGGCCATCCAGATTTCGATGAAGCGCGACACGATGCGATCGATCCAGCCGCCGAAGTAGCCGGCGAGCAGGCCCAGAATGGAGCCGAAGATGCAGGCGGCCAGGGCCGCCACGACGGCCACGGTGAGTGCGATGCGCGCGCCATACAGAAGGCGGGAGAGTACGTCGCGACCCAGGCTGTCGGTGCCCAGCCAGTAGCCGGGCTCGTAGCCTTCGAAGCCGATGGGGGGCAGCCTTTCGAGAAGAAGGTCTTGCATGAGGGGATCGTGGGGGGCGAGCCAGGGCGCGCCCAGCGCAGCAATCACCAGAATGAGCAGCCAGCCCGCGGACAGCCACAGGCGCAGGTTGCGGGAACGATGACGCGAGCGCGGCAGCTCGGCGGTGGCTGCGAGTGTGGTTTCAGCCATGGCGCAGCCTCGGATTCAGAAAGGTGTAGGCCACATCCACCACCAGATTGATGAAAATGAACAGCACGGCAAAGGTGATGACGATGCCCTGAATGAGCGGAAGATCGCGATTGATGACCGCTTCGATCGCCATGTTGCCCAGCCCCTCATAAGCGAAGAGGCGCTCCACAATGACGGTGCCGCCAATCAGGAAGGTGAATTGCACGCCGATCAAGGTGAGGGTGGGCAGCGCGGCGTTGCGCAAGGCCTCGCGCATGATCACCTGGGTTTCGGTGAAGCCGCGCACTCGGGCGAGCACGGTGTAGTCGAGCTGCAGGGTATCTTTGAGCCCTTGCTTGAGCAGCTGCGAAATGATGGCGGCCAGCGGCAGGGCTAGGGCGAGCGCGGGCATGATCATGTGCGCCAGCAGATCGGCCACGATGTCGAAGCGCAGACGCAGCAGGCCTTCTATCAAATAGAAGTTAGTCGCGAAGGGGATCTCGAGCTGCGGCGAGACCCGGCCCGAGATATGGAAGATCGGCCAAAGCACGCCAAACAACAAGATGAGCAGCAGGCCCCAAAGAAAATCGGGAATGGAGAGCGTGGCGCCGTTGAACACATCCACCACCGCCTCGGCAGTGCGGCCGCGCTGGTGGGCGCCCCAGATAGCGGTGAGGCCGCCCAATATCACGGCTATCACCAGCGCCAGAAACGAGAGTTCGAGGGTGGCTGGCAAGCGTTCGAGCACGAGGCTGGAAACCGGTTGACGCAGGGTGATCGACGTGCCGAAGTCGCCGCGCATCACATCGGCTGCCCAGATGAAGAATTGCTGCACCAAGGTTTTGTCGAGACCGTAGAGGGCCTTGAGCTGGGCGATGTCTTCTGGGGTAGCGCCAGGCGGCAGCATCATGGCGATCGGGTTGCCCGGCGCCACGCGCACCAGCACGAAAACAACAATGGCAACGCCAACCAGCGTGACCGCCATGGCGGCAAGCCGGACGAGGAGAGGTTTGAACATGGGTGAGGGCGGCGGGACCTACATGAGCCCGGTGTGGGTTGGCCCTGGCAGCCGCCGGGCTGCGGCCGCCAGGGAGCTTGGGTTCAGACTCAGGGTTTGGCTGGGTACATGGATTGCGGCGTGACGTCACCGGAGGCGGTGGGCGGCACCACCACGGACTCAGCGTGCACCACGGGCAGCTCATACTGCAGGATAGGAATCACGTAGGCGTTTTCGAGGATGTAGGCGCTGACGTCTTTCCAGCCCTGAATGCGCTTTTCGTCGTCGGGCTCGTTCCAAAGGGGATACATTTTTTCGTCGAGATCATCGGTATCCCAGGCCGAGTGCGGTGAGGGGCCGAACATGGCGTGACCGGTAGAGGTGGCAGGGTCGCCCACCGCATTGCCCCAGTTGTAGAAGGCGGCCGGTGCGAGTTCGTCGGCGGCGCGCAGTTCAAAGTGCTTGGCCACTTCGTAGACTTCGATCTCGGCCTCGATGCCCACCCGGCGCCACATGCCCACAAT
>JAJUJN010000056.1 GCA_029265335.1 Alcaligenaceae bacterium | reverse complement strand
TTGCGGCTGAAATCCACTCGCCCTTGCAGATCGTCCAAAGCGTCGGGCCATGACTGGAGCGACAAGGAATTCCCCGCCAGTTGTACGGCGCCCTCCACCTGCAGCCGCTCAGCGATATCTTCGTCTTCGCCCAGCGGCAATTGCACCCGAACCGGGACGCTGAGATTTCCGCTCAGCGTCAGATCTTCCGGTATTTCATCCATGGCTGCCAACAGCGGCGAGGCCTTGAGCCAGGCAAGATAGGCCGCAGCTTCGCCCTGGGTATTGGCTTGCACGTCGAGCCTGGAATTCGAATCCATGTCGATAATGCTCAAACGCGAGGGCTCGATCGCAATGCGGGTGCTGTCGAGCCGGATTTCGCCTTGCTCAACCTCGGCGAACAAGTCATCGGCGTCGATCGTGAGTTGGCCGGAAAGCTGCGAGAACAACGGCCAACCCGGTTGCTCGTCGGGCACGATGTCGATCGCCACATCGCTCACTTCGGCCGCCAGGTGGAAATGACCCAACGCGGCCGACTCCTCGGCGAACGGGAAGTGCTGCAAGGGGCCTTCGAGCTCGAAGTGCCCCGAGATGAGCGAGCCGGCCCGCAGCGCACCGCGCAACCATTCACTGACTTCGTCATTGGCTTGCAACGGGGTGAACCGGGTGATGGCGCCCACTTCACCATGCAGCAACTCACCCTTGAGCCGCGCCACGCCCAGCGGTGAGTCGTGGGTGGCGCGCCACTCTCCTTGCAGCACGCCCCCTGCCCGCTCGCCGGGCCGCCCAGCGTGCATGACCACTTCATGGAACTCCCAGGCATCCGGAAATTCCTGCAACGGACTGCTGGCCGAACCTGTAGACGATTCCAGCGGCAGGGGATGAGCAAAAACTCGCGGCAGGGCCAAGAGACCCTGACTGGCCTGCCACTGCAGTTGCAAGTCGCCTTCGCTGACCTGCACTTTGGCGGCGGCGGCGCTCAACGCGAGCGCGGGGCCACGTGGCAAGCCTTGCCAGCTGACGTTGCGCAGCGCCAAGTTGCCGTGCCAGCGCGGCGCGACATCGGCCTCGAACTCCCCCCACAGTCGAAAGGCCGCCAAACCCTGCAGATGAACCGGCGCGCGCGCGCCCAACCACGGCCGCCACCAGGCCAGATTGGCGCGGCTCGCCGCTACGTAAACCGCGCCACGCCAATCGCCCCAATTCGCGGGGTGGGCGAGGTGGGCCAGCAGACCCTCACGCCAATGCACGCGAATATCGAGGTTTTCGCCGCCCGGAAACGAACCCGGCACCTGCAGAGCCAGCCTTTGACCCCGCAGGCGGCCCGAGCGCCAACGCAAATCCACAGACTCCAGCACCGTCGAGGGCAATTGCCCGGTGGCATCGACCCACTCGAGCCGGGCGTCGTGCACTTGAATATCGCGCTGATTCCGCAACCAAGCGAGCGCGCCGCTTTCCGCTTCGTCGCCTCGCGGCGCCTGGTCGACTTCTGGGGAGTCGAGTGCATCTCCCGCCCGGTTGGGATCGGTATGGAACAGCGGAATGCCCGCCAGCGCCACCGTGCCGTCTGCCGAACGCCGCACCGACAGTTGAGGCGCGTCGATCCACAGATGCAGTAGCTCGGGGCGCTGTCGAATCACGGTTTGCCACGAGAGGCGCGCGCGCACCTGCGGCAGCGCCAACACCACCTGACCTTCGCTGTCGCGCAGCGTGACTTCGGCCAGCTCCAGTTCGGGGTGAAGCCGATGCCAGCTGGCCGACAACGCTTGAATCTCGACGTCGAGCCCAAGGGCTCGGCTGGCGGCCAATTCGACTTGGGGAAGCCAGGTGTCAACCTGTGGCAGCACGACATAGCGCAAGGTGATCACACCTATGGCCAGCACAAAGTACAGCGCCACCAACACCACAACGAGCGTACGGAACAAGAAGAAAACGGGTGCCACCAAGCGCATTGCGCGGCCTGCCTGCTGTCGAGACCATGGATTCAGTTAAGCTTTATACCTTGATTCACGCTCGGCTTGATTCGGCCGTACGGCTGGCCCCCGGCGCGGTGGCCAGTGGGGGCGCCATGACATCATTTTCCTTGCTTGCTCCAGCGTTGGCGTGGTCTCACGTGCTGCGCTGGCATCTCGAATCCCATCCCGGTGACGACGCCTGGTTGGCCGAGGCCGCAGCTCAGCCGGTAGACCGCGCCCGCATTGAGCACTGGCTCGCCGAATGCGGTGTGGAGCCGGCTCATCCCCAAGCGCCCACCATCGAAAGCTGCCGCGTAGCGGTGCGCCGCCTGCGGCGACGCGTCTTCCATGTTTTGATGGTGCGCGACCTCGCGGGGCTGGCCTCGCTCGAAGAAGTGATCGAAGCGATGTCCGACCTTGCCGATATTGCGGTGGCCGAGGCCTATCGCGCCGTGGCGAACAAACTCGCCGCAGGGCATGGAATACCGCTCGACCCCCACACCGGCAAACCCCAGGAGCTCCTCATGATTGGTATGGGCAAACTGGGAGGGCGCGAGCTCAATGTGTCGTCCGATATCGACCTCGTGATGCTCTATGGCTCCGAAGGCGAAACCACCGGCCGTCGGCCCATCTCGCATCACGAGTTCTATGCTCAGGTGACCCGACGCATGATGCCGGTGCTCTCTGAGATTGACGACCTGGGCCAGGTGTTTCGTACGGATCTGCGTTTGCGGCCCGATGGCAACTCCGGGCCACTGGCCTGGAGCCTCGACGCGCTCGAGCACTACCTCATTTCGCAAGGTCGCGAGTGGGAGCGCTACGCCTGGCTGAAGGCCCGCTGGCTACCGGCACAGGCTTTCGAAGGCAGCGACCCCAGGTCGCAAATGGAGCAGGTAGAAGCCCTGAGACGGCCCTTCGTTTATCGCAAGTATTTCGACTTCGACGCCATTGCCGCCTTGCGCGGCCTGCGCGAACGCATCCGAGACGACTGGAATCGACGCTCACTGGGCGTAGGTCGACCTGAACCTGTGCCGCCTGACAACATCAAGCTGGGCGAAGGCGGCATACGCGAAATCGAATTCATCGTGCAGTTGACCCAGCTCGTGCGAGGCGGGCGCATGCCTGCGCTGCAACACGCCAACCTGCTGAAGGCGCTGGCCGCCCAGCATCAGGCGGGGTTGCTGTCAAGCTCCGACGCCCAACAGCTCGAGGCCGCCTATCGATTTCTTCGGCGACTCGAGCATATGTTGCAGTATCGCGAAGATCAGCAAACTCACCAGCTGCCGCGACAGGCCGAGGCTCGCGACGCCTTGGCTGAGGCGATGCAGATGCCAGATGTGCAGACCCTCGATCGCACCTTGCGCTCACACCGGGAGTTCGTGGTGTCACGCTTTCGCGACGTCTTTCGGCTGGCCGGCCTGCAGCGCGAAACCGCGGCGGGCAGTGCCCGTACCGGCGCGGGCTCGAACGATCATTCGGTCGAGCCCGAAGGGCTCGATCTGGAACAGCTCATACGCGACACCCTGCCCGGCGAAGCCGACGAACTTTTGCGCCGAGTGCAGGCGCTGCTCGACAGCCCACGCATCCGGGGTTTGCCGGAATCGAGTCGCAGCCGCGTGGATGACCTTCTGCCGCGTATGGTGGAGGCCGCTGCGCTCACCCGGGCCCCGGCCGAAGCCTTGCGCCGCTTGCTCGACCTGATCGAGCAGATTGCGCAGCGTCGGGTGTATCTCAGTTTGCTCGCCGAGTACCCGCTCACGCTGGCTCGGGTCGCACGCATGATGGCGGCCAGTGAATGGGTCGCCCAATACCTCACGCGTAATCCCTTACTGCTCGACAGCCTGATCGACTGGCGTGCACTCATGGAACCACTCGACTTCGAGCAGATCGGTCAGCAACTGGTCGCCGACCTCGACCAATGCCTGCTTCCCGACGGCAGCCCCGACATCGAGCGGCAGATGAACCTGATGCGCGACACGCAGCGGCGGGTGAGCTTTCACGTGCTGGCCCAAGACCTCGAGTCCAATCTGTCGGTCGAAGCCGTGGGCGACGATCTCTCGCTGCTCGCCGATCTCCTGCTGGAGCAGAGCCTCGCCCGCGTCTGGCCACTCGTGGCGCAAGACGCCAGCCAACCACCACGTTTTGCCGTGGTGGCCTACGGCAAACTGGGCGGCAAGGAACTGGGCTACGACTCCGACCTCGACCTGGTGTTCCTCTTCGACGACGACGGCGGCGCCAGCGAAACCTATGTGCGCTATGCGCGCCGCATCGTGTCCTGGCTCAGCTCGCTCACCTCTTCGGGCCGGCTGTACGAGGTAGATCTACGTTTGCGCCCCGACGGCGACGCCGGCCTGGTGGCCGCTTCGGTGGAAGCCTTCGAGCGCTATCAACGCGAGAGCGCCTGGACCTGGGAACATCAGGCGCTCACCCGGGCCCGCTTCGCCGCTGGCGACGCCCTTTTGGGCGAGCGTTTCGAGAGAATCCGGCGCGAGGTGCTACTGCAAGAGCGAAACAGCGAAACGCTGCGAGCCGACGTGCTCACCATGCGCGAGCGCATCAGTGCGGGACACCCAAACCGCACCGCCCTCTTCGACGTGAAGCACGACCGCGGTGGCATGGTGGATGTGGAGTTCATCACCCAGTTTCTGGTCTTGCGCCACGTGCGTGAGCACCCTGAACTGCTGCACAACCTGGGTAATATCGCCCTTCTGCGCCTCGCCGGCACCGCCGGCCTCATTCCGCTCGACCTGGCCCACGAGGTGGGCGACGCCTACCGCAATCTGCGGCGCGAGCAGCATGCTCTGCGCCTGCAGGGCGCCGACAAGGCCCGCTTGGCTCCGGAGCGTATGGCGGCC
The DNA here is from genome assembly GCA_029265335.1 of Alcaligenaceae bacterium. Classification (GTDB taxonomy): domain Bacteria; phylum Pseudomonadota; class Gammaproteobacteria; order Burkholderiales; family Burkholderiaceae_B; genus Verticiella. Next base: position 4,854 of record JAJUJN010000056.1, on the reverse strand, counting down.
GAACGCGAGGCGGTGCTGGCTCTCTGGGAGCATGTTTTCGGCGCTGATCCGGCGCCTGCTTCTGCCGCCGGCCTTCGTTCTGCCCCATAAACGAATGCAAACCGTATAATCGCAGGTTCGATCAAACCCGTTACCCTTCCAAAGGATTCTCATCATGTCGATGGCAGACCGCGACGGCTTCATCTGGTTCGATGGCGCTTTGGTGCCCTGGCGCGAGGCGAACATTCACGTACTTTCGCATTCGTTGCACTATGGGCTGTCGGTCTTCGAAGGCGTGCGGGCCTACAAAACCGAAATCGGCACCGCCATTTTCCGCCTGCAAGATCACACTCGTCGTCTGTTCAATTCGGCGCACATCTACATGATGCCCATGCCGTACACCCAAGACGAGCTCAACAACGCCCAAATCGAGGCGGTTCGCGCCAACCAGCTCGAATCCTGCTACCTCCGGCCGCTGGCGTTCTATGGTTCCGAAAAAATGGGCGTATCACCTCGTGGCGCCAAGGTGCATGTGGCCATCGCCGCCTGGCCCTGGGGCGCCTATCTGGGCGAAGAAGGCATCGAAAAAGGCATTCGGGTCAAAACGTCGTCGTTCCAGCGTCATCATGTGAACGTCACCATGCCGCGCGCCAAAATGGCGGGCACCTACGCCAACTCCATCATTGCCAACCTCGAAGCCACCCAAGACGGCTACGATGAAGCCTTGCTGCTCGACACCGACGGCTTCGTGGCCGAGGGGGCAGGCGAGAACCTTTTCATCGTGCACAACGGCGTTATCTACGAGCCCGAGATTGCCTCGGCACTCACCGGCATCACGCGCGACACCGTGCATGCACTCGCCGCCGATCTCGGCCTTGAGGTGCGCACTCGCCGCATCACGCGCGACGACATCTACATCGCCGACGAAGCCTTCTTCACCGGCACAGCGGCCGAGGTCACGCCCATCCGCGAACTCGACAACCGTCGTATCGGCACCGGCAGCCGGGGCCCCATCACCGAAAAACTGCAGTCCGCCTTCTTCGACGTGGTGAACGGGCGCAATCCCAAATATCATCACTGGCTCACCGAGGTTTGAACCGCTCTATGTCAAACATCGTCACTCCGCAGGCTGTCCACGAAGTCGATCCCGAAGATCTCCCGGTATCCTGCCCGGGCCCGCACACACCGGTATGGAACCTCCATCCCAAGGTGTATCTCGAGCTCGCCACCACGGGCAGTGATCAGTGCCCTTATTGCGGCACGTTGTACCGTCTGAAGGGTGGCGCCCTGCCCCCCAACTCCTGAGCGCACCTCAATCATCTTTTCTGCATGTCTGCCCGTTTCGATGCGTCACCTTGCCCTACACCGTGGTGGCTGCCCGACGGGCACACGCAAACCATCTATGCGGCCCGCTGGGCGCCCTGTCCGCAGGTAACTTACAGTCGGGAGCGCCTGAATACGCCCGATGGCGACTTTCTCGACATCGACTGGGTGTTGCCGGGGATGGAACCGGGTCGGCTCAACGCCGTCCTTGCCGAGCCCGAGCGCTCTAATCTCGATAGCCTGCTGCCGCCCGGACCGCAGCGCTACAGCCGCCGTGCCGTCATGGTGTTTCACGGCCTGGAAGGCTGCAGCTCCAGCCATTATGCGCGCGCCTTGAGTCATCATTTTCGTGCTCGTGGCTGGGTGGTGGCGGTGCCGCATTTCCGCGGTTGCTCGGGCACTCCCAACCGGCTGCTGCGAGCCTATCACTCGGGTGATGTCGAAGAAGTGCGCTGGTTGATCGAGCAAGTACGCGCCCGCTTGCCTCAAGCCGCTTGGCACGCAATCGGTGTGTCGCTGGGCGGCAATGCGCTCGCCCGCTACCTGGGCAACGATCCCGACCACAGCCAGGTGTTGCGTGCCGCGGCCGTGGTCTCGGCTCCTCTCGATCTCTTGACCTGCGGCAACCACCTCAGCCAGGGCTTGCTGCAGCGTGAACTCTACACCCGCCATTTCCTGAGCTCGCTCAAGCCCAAAGTGTTGCGCAAGGCGCAGAAGTTTCCGGGCGCATTCGATGCCTGGCGCGTGTCGCACTCCCGCACACTGCGCGCTTTCGACGACGCCTACACGGCGCCGGTACACGGTTTTCGTGATGTCGACGATTATTGGACGCAAGCCAGCGCCAAGCCGGTGTTGCGGGCCATCGAAACCCCCACCTTGTTGCTCAACGCGCGCAACGACCCTTTCGTACCCAGCCACTGTTTACCGCATCCCCGCGAGGTCAGCCGGCGCGTGCTGCTGCATCAGCCGGCCACGGGCGGGCATGTGGGCTTTGTCACTGGACGTGGCCGCGGCCATTTGCACTGGTTGCCGCGCCGCATCGAACGCTTCTTCGGCGCACGAGAGTAAAGTAAGCGCGTTAACCCGCGCGTGGCCCGATCTCGCGCCGAGCGCAGAGGGTTGGGGCACGTTACCATGGCGTGGAATCACACTTTCCTGCGGTGATCATCCTGGCCTGGAGACTCCACACCATGCAGCAAACTACGGCCGAATGCGACGTTCTCGTGATTGGCGGCGGCATCAATGGCGCCGGCATCGCTCGTGATGCAGCCGGCCGGGGCCTGTCGGTGGTGCTGGCCGAACAAGACGACCTGGCCGCTCACACCTCGTCGGCCTCTACCAAACTGATCCATGGCGGCCTGCGCTACCTGGAACACTACGAATTCGGCTTGGTGCGCAAGGCGTTGCGCGAGCGCGAAGTGCTGCTGCGCTCGGCGCCCCACATCATGTGGCCATTGCGCTTTGTGATGCCTCACCAACCCGAGCAGCGCTCGGCATGGCTCATTCGCAGCGGTCTCTTCATCTACGATCACCTGGCGCGCCGCCGTCTGCTGCCCGGCTCGGAAATGCTGAACCTCGAACAACATGTGGCAGGGCAACGTTTGAACGCGAAGCTCACACGCGGCTTTGCCTATTCCGACGGCTGGGTAGACGATGCCCGACTGGTAACCCTCACTGCGCTCGACGCGGCAGAGCGCGGCGCGCGCATACTCGTGCGGCATCGATGCGTGGATGTGCAAGCGCGGGCCGATGGTTGGCAAGTGATCTTGCAGCCCTGCGGCAGCCACCAAAGCACTGCTTGGCGCGCGCGAGCGGTTATCAACGCCACCGGGCCCTGGGCCACGCAAGTCCCTGGCTTGCCGCTGCCGCCCGGGCGCGAGCTCCGCTTGGTACGTGGCAGCCATATCGTGGTGCCACGCCTCTTCGCCCACGATTTCGCCTACCTTTTGCAGCAACCCGATCAACGAGTGGTGTTTGCCATTCCGTACGAAGGCACATTCACCTTGATCGGCACTACCGACGAAGAACACCACGACGACCCCGCCCAGGCACGAGCAAGCCCCGCCGAAATCCTTTATTTGTGCGAGGCAGTCAACCGCTATCTTGCCCGCCCGATTGCGCCCAAGGATATCGTTTGGCACTTTGCCGGGGTGCGACCCCTGCTGGACGATCATCACAGCGAGGCGGCCGCCGTCACGCGCGACTACCATCTGGACTGGCAGGCCGGCACACCCCCGTTGCTCCATGTGTTCGGTGGCAAGCTCACCACCTTTCGGCAACTGGGTGAAGAAGCCACCGACGGGCTGGTGGAGCACCTGGGAATCTCGGCCGAGCCCTGGACCCGGCGCGCCAGCCTGCCGGGTGGCGAAAACCTCCTCAGCCCCGGTCCGCACATTCGCAACGTACTCCATTTCGACCGTTGGGTGGCGGAGCAACAGCGCCGTTATCATTGGCTACCCGCCGCCCTTTGCCAACGTTACGCGCGCGCCTATGGTTCACGCCTGCATAATTTGTTGGCACATTGCAAAGGTCTAAAAGATCTGGGTGAAGAAATCGTGCCAGGCTTGCACGAGCTCGAGGCTCACTATCTTTGCACCACGGAGTGGGCCCGAACTGCCGAAGACATCCTCTGGCGCCGCTCCAAGCTCGGCTTGCATCTGCCATCACGAGCCGCGGCGCAGCTGGACGAGTGGCTGGCTGCCCACCACCCCGGCAGCCCGGCGGCGGCGCTTCCCGGAGACAACTCATGACTCAATATCTGCTGGCTCTCGACCAAGGCACCTCGAGTTCTCGCAGCATTCTGTTCGACCCCTCTGGCAAGTTGGTGGCACAGGCGCAAAAAGAGTTCAGGCAGCATTACCCCCACCCAGGCTGGGTCGAACACGACCCCTACGAAATCTGGCACACCCAACGCGACACGGCCCGCCAGGTCTTGCAACAGGCCGGCGTGCCGGCGGCGCAAGTGGTGGCCCTGGGCATCACCAATCAACGCGAAACCACTTTGCTCTGGAACCGACGCACCGGCCGGCCCATCCACCGCGCCATCGTCTGGCAAGATCGACGCACTCATGAGCACTGCGCTCGCCTGCGCAGCGAGGGTCTTGCCGACGAAGTCACACAGCGTACCGGCCTCGTGCTAGATCCCTACTTCTCCGCTACCAAGATCGCCTGGCTGCTCACCCATGTACCAGGCGCTCGCGAAGCGGCCGAACGCGGTGAGCTGGCGTTTGGCACCGTGGATACCTGGCTCGCCTGGCAGCTGAGCGGGGGTCGGCTGCACCTGACCGACGTCACCAACGCCTCCCGAACCCTGCTATGGAACCTGGTGGAACAACGCTGGGACCCCTGGCTGCTGCGCAAATTCGACATTCCACCAGAGATTCTTCCCGAAGTCCGGCCTTCGTGTTTTGCTTTTGGTGAAACCGACCCCGACATTCTCGGCGCGGCCATCCCCATCGCCGGCATGGCCGGCGATCAGCAGGCTGCACTCTTCGGCCAGGCCTGCTTCGACGATGGCGCAGTCAAGAACACCTACGGCACCGGCTGCTTCAT
>JAJUJN010000125.1 GCA_029265335.1 Alcaligenaceae bacterium | reverse complement strand
TCGGTATCGATCGTGAAGCCCATACCTCGCCAGAAGTCGACGGTTTCATCGAAGAGTGCGTCGGCCGAACGGCCGCTGACGATCAACCACCGATTCATGCCGTCACGACCAATGCGCATGCCGTCGTATTGCGGCAGCACACGCCCGGAGTCGCGGGCGCGGACAGCGTCGAGCTGAGCCTGAGTGCTGGCGTATTGCGAATAAGTGGTGGAACCTGGAATTTGGTACTGAGGGTTGTTGGCCACCTGGGTGAGGTCGGGTGGCACCGCCAACCCACCCGTGACGGGGGAGCTGCTTTGGTAGTCGATGGACTCTTCGCGACCCAGGAGCTGGTTGAAGGTGCTGCAGCCCGCCAGTGCCAGCACGACGGTCAAACTTCCAGCAATGCGCAATTCTTTGATCATTGAGAACTCTCTGATGGATCTGAACTCACTTGGCGAGGCGAACGAAGGCCTGCAGCGCATCCAACGGACACCTGCCGCAGCCGAACACTAGAGCGCGCCAGCTGCTCGCAGAGCGGCCCTGACGGTGTCGTGATGGATCGGGTTGAGTTCGCACATAGGCAGCCGATAGCCGAGCTGGGTTTTGCCCATTTCCGCCAGCGCCCACTTCACGGGAATGGGGTTGGCTTCGAGGAACAAGGCACGGCAGAGGGGAGCGAGCTGATCGTCGAGACGACGCGTGGTGGCCACATCGCCGGCCAGTGCCGCTCTGCAAAGTTCGGCCATGAGGCGCGGCGCCACGTTGGCCGCCACCGAGATATTACCGTGACCACCGAGCAGAATGAGGCCGGCGGCCGTGGGATCGTCGCCACTGAGCCAGGTGAAGCCGGCTGGCATGCGACGAATGAGGTCGCGGCTGCGCGCGAGATCGCCGGTGGCGTCTTTGATGCCTACGATGTTGGGGATTTCGGCCAGGCGCAGAACGGTATCGTTGTGCAGATCGGCCACCGTGCGCGACGGCACGTTGTAGAGAAGCGTAGGAAGGTCGACCGCTTCGGCCACCGCCCGAAAATGCCGGTACAGGCCCTCTTGCGACGGTTTGTTGTAGTAAGGCACCACCTGCAAACCTGCGTCGGCGCCCGCCTCGCGGGCGTAAGAGGCCAGCTCGATGGCTTCGGCCGTGGAGTTGCCGCCCACCCCCGCGATGACCGGCACACGCCGCGCAGCGTGTTCCACGGCCACGCGAATGAGCTCGGCGTGCTCTTCCATCGACACGGTGGGAGACTCACCCGTGGTACCTACAACCACCAGCGCCTCGGTGCCCTCCGCCACCTGCCAATCGATCAGCTGTCGGTAGGCGTCGTAGTCGAGGGTGCCATCGGGCAGCATGGGAGTGACAATGGCCACCATACTGCCCCGTAACGACGGTGCGGCAACGGAATTCATCAAGCGACTCCAGAGAAAGCACGGCCTCGCGCGCCTTCCACGTTTTGAACAGAAGGTAAAGCAAGAATTCTACCTTGTTCATACCCGAGCGGCGAACCTGCAGCAACTCGCCGGGCCACAACGCCTTTCAGGGGCAACGCTTGTGGCGCCAGCATTCTTGCCGAAAAACCCATGGAGGGCTCGGCTCGGGGTGCGCCCAAAGGCCTCTGCGGGACGCCCGCGCCGCAGCTTCGAGCCCCGGCAAGGCGGGATCACGTAGATATTTGCCACCTTGCTCGCGGTTGGCCCATGCCCAGCCCTCGCTCACCAACCACCGATTGATGGATTGTTGGCGGTGGTCGAGCAATTCGCACACATCGCGGCCGTAGTTATCGATCTCAAAACACCTTGCCTGCAGCAACTCACCCAACACGCGGCTATCGAGAGCTCGACGACTGGCCTGCGAAAAAGCCTGGCTCGGCCGCCCGTCGCGCCCGATTTCGGGAGCATCGATACTGGCCAGGCGGATGGTGTGGCGTTGGCGGGGCGTTTGCAAGCTGAGCGTGTCGCCATCGATCACCGCCACAACTCGACCACGTAACTCGTGAGACACGGCTGTGGCGCGGGCCTGCGCCTCGCCCAGCAGGCTTGCCAGCAAGAAAACCCCTACCCACAGGAAGATTCTTGCCTGGGCTGGTTGATTGCCCCGCCGGCAAAGGCTCAAGCATTGAGCACGAAACCACGTTGGCATCGGTTCAAGCAAACCGTAAAAGGAATAGAAACGAGCCGATATCCACATGGCCAGAAAGGAAAGACGGCAAGCCGACAAAGTAGAAAACACCGGCAGTGTAACGGGCCTCGCTGCACCAAGCCGGCAGCTGTCACGCAAACGCGCACTGCCTTCAAACGCCACCAAAGCCGATATCGCGCAGGTAATCGCGCACGTCCACCGGCCACCCCAATGAGCTTTGATCGAAGCGAGGCAAGTCTCCAGTAAAGATGGCCATCAGCGCGCCATCAACGCCAACGAGCCCTGCCCCCAATACATTGAGACTTTTCCAGGCCGCACTATGTGCCCGACGACGACGGTCGCGTTCGGCTTCTTGTGCGCGTGCCTCGTCGATCAATCGGCGCAGCGCCGCCGAACTCCCGCCGGGCTGATCCGCCAGCCACTGCCAATGTTCAGGCAGAAGCGTGACCTCTCGCGCCACGACACCCAGACGAGGCCGTCCAGGCCCGCGCCGCGGAGTCTCGGGTGGCGCTGCGCTCGACACCACAGCCTCGGTCACCAGCAAAGAATCACGGGACAGCACCTCACCGGTGGCATCCAGCAAAATGGTGAGGTTCGCGCCCGCTTCCCGCGCTTCGTAGCGAGCCGCGATATCGAGCACTTGCAGCAACTCCCCGCGAGCCACCAAACGCTGCTGATCGAAGGCGGTGACTCGTGCGTTGGCCGGCTGACTGATAGTGAGGTTCATGGGTTGTGTCAGAGCAAGCAGAAAAGCGCGCGCGCAGGGTTTGTCGCAGCCTCCCGATCCGCGCCAGGTATTTGACAGGAGACGGTGAAACAGGCATTTTGCAGGTTTACGGGATTACCATAGTGCCAGGCCCAAGCTGCACCGCCTGGCATTGCCACTGTGTGCAAATCACGACTGGAGTTATCACTTATGGAACACAAACTACCTCCCCTGCCATTCGACAAATCCGCACTCGAGCCCCATATGAGCGCCGAGACGTTCGACTACCACCACGGCAAGCACCATCAAGCCTACGTCACCAACCTCAACAAGATGATCGTCGGCACGCCCTTCGAGAACAAGGATCTCGTCGACATCATTAAAGAGTCCGAAGGCGGTATTTTCAACAACGCCGCTCAAGTGTGGAACCACACCTTCTTCTGGAACTGTCTGTCGCCCCAGGGCGGCGGTGAGCCTTCCGGCGCACTGGCCGACGCCATCAGCAAGAAATGGGGCGATTTTGCCCGTTTCAAAGAAGCCTTCAGCGCCAGCGCGGTAGGCAACTTCGGCTCCGGCTGGACCTGGCTGGTGCGCAAGGCCGACGGCTCGGTGGATATCGTGAACACCAGCAACGCTGCCACTCCTCTCACCACCGACGACAAGCCCTTGCTGACCATCGACGTGTGGGAGCACGCCTACTACATCGATTACCGCAACGCCCGTCCCAAGTTTGTTGAAACCTTCTTCAACAATCTGGTCAACTGGAAATTCGCCGAAGAAAACTTCGCGAAGTAAGCTTCAGGCGGCGTCTCCCGCAAGGGATCGTTGCCGGGGCGGCGCAACCGCCCCGCCATCTTCTCTCTTCTCATCCCGGGCGGCGCCGCCGACCCGGGATCCGGCTCAGGCGGCCCCGTATGGGGCCGTTTTGGCCCTGTCTATCACTTTCACTCAGCGGTCGTCGCCCACGTGAATCACGACGGCCATGGCGGAGTCGCCGGCGGCGCAACCGGTGTACAGGCCATAGCCGCCGCCAGCCAACACCAGCTCTTCGACCAGTTCGATCACGGCTCGCACGCCTGTCGGCCCTTGTGGGTGTCCCCAGATAAGGGAGCATCCAAAGCGATTCATCTTGGCAGGATCCACCCCCAACGTTTCGGCAAAGTAGAGGTCATTCACCACAAACGGGTTATGGGTTTTGATCGCGTTGACTTGTTCGATTTTCAGATTGGCGGCAGCCAGAGCGCGCTGCGCAGCGGGCACGGGCGCCATCGGCATATGGGCTGGCTCCACCCGTGCCTGGCCGAAAGCCAGCACGCGAATGGCAATTCCCGGGTCGGAGGAGATCTCGCGCGCTTTGTCGGGCGTGGTGAGCACCATGCCGGCGCACCCATCTGCAGGGTGGGTTTGCCCACCAAAAGTGACCGTGCCCTCGGGCATGACGGGCTTGAGCTTGGCCAGCCCTTCTGCGGTTGTCGGGAAGATGCCCTCGTCGCCGGTCATTTCCGTTTGTGTGCGGCGGAAGCGGGCGTCGGGCACGGCGAAGGGCAGCGTCATGAAACGCTTCAGAAAGGCGGAATCGTCGGCCAAAGCCTCCTGGTATTGCTCGTAGCGCAACAAGGTGAGCTCGTTTTGCCTCTGGGTATCGAAGTCATGAAGTCGGGCGACGTTCTCTGCCGTTTGCAGCATGGAAGTGCCGCCGTAAGGGTCTTTTTCGAAGTTGTCGAGCACCCAATCTTCGTGCTCGCCGGTGCCGCCGGGCCCGTGCGGCGCGGGGTAATACAGATGCGCGCCGTTGGACACTCGATCGGCAGCAATTGCCAGCGCCACATTGGCATCGCCTCGAGCAAGTTCATCGGCCGCCACCTGCAGAATTCTGGCTCCCGTGGCGCAAGCCTGGTTGATGGTAGGCCCCGCTACATGACCCATGCCGGCCATACCTGTGAGCCATGGCAGTCCATAGAAGCAATTGCGCTGCGGCACGGTCATGCCCAGCACGCCAAAATCGATCATGGCGGGGTCGATGCGGCGCGCCGCCAGGGCCTCTTTGGTGATGTGAGCGCCGAACTTGAGGCTGTGCAGGTGAGCCAGGCTGCCCTGCCATTTGGCAAAGGGTGTAGACCAATACGCACCGTAAGGTATGGCAATCTCGGCCATGAGAAACTCTCCGTATGAGCAGGTTGGGCAGCCGAAAACAGTGGCTGCGTAATGTCTGCATCGTAAAACGTTTTCCGAGGCCCCGCGATATGGCAAGGCCCGCTTGCAACTCGCCGAACTTCACATCGACGCGCGGCATTATGGTAAACCGATGTACCAATCACGGTCCGCTGTGGAGCGAGCTTTCCGCGTCGGGCCCGTGCACTACCCTCAACCTTTCCCAAATCATCATCTGAATGACCATGCCACAAGCCGCCCCGCCTTCCGTACCGCCCGAACAATATGTGGCGGAAATCGTCGCTCAGGGTCAACGTGTCGAACACGCCATGCCAGGAGGTGGCAAGCTGATCTGGCACACCTGGGGCAAGGGCACGCCCATCGTACTTTTTCATGGCGGTCACGGGAGCTGGACGCACTGGCTGCGCAATGTCCAATCCCTGGCCAAAGACCATCAAGTGTGGGCCGTGGATCTGCCCGGCTTCGGCGACTCCGACCGCTTTGCCGATGCCGAAGATGCCGACACCGTGTGGCCGGCAGTCGATGACGCCCTCCGAACGCTGGTGGCGCCCGATAACCAACCTGCCCATCTGGTGGGCTTCTCATTCGGTTCCATGGTGGCTGGTTATCTGGCGGCGCGGGTACCGGAACGAGTCGCCAGCCTTACCCTGGCGGGTGCGGCAGCCATCTTCGAAACGCCAGAGCCGCCCTCCGGGCTGGTGAGCTGGCGTCGTCTCACCGACCCCCAGGAGCAGGCCGCCGCACACCGACAGAACCTGCGCGCGCTGATGCTGGCCAACGAAAGCACTATCGACGACCTGGCAATGTATCTACAAATGACGAATACGCCCCGCGATCGCATGCCCCGTCGCCGCCTGGCCAACAGCAATGTGCAAACCGAGCTGCAACGCCACTGGCGATGCCCGGTAAAAGTGATCGTGGGCGAAAAAGATGTGCTCTACAACGCCGACAAGCTGGCCCGCATTCCGCAGGTTTTGAATCAGTGTGATCTTCGTGAAGTGACGATCATCGAAGCCGCGGGCCACTGGGTGCAGTTCGAGAGCGCGGAACGCTTCAATGCCGAAGTGTTGGCTTTTGTGGCCCGGGTAGAGAGCGAGTAAAGCGGCCGATCAGCCGCGAAGACCGCGCGCCAAGCGCGCGGTCGGTTCGATCAATTCACCTTGATGCCGGCGGCTTCGATGACCGGTTGATAGGTAGCGGAGTCGCGGCGAATGATTTCGGCGAACTCGTCGCCTGGCAGAGCGAGAACCTCTTGGCCGAGATCACCGAACTGTTTGATCACGGCTTCGTCGGAGAGCACTTCAGCAATGCCGGCGTGCAGCTTGTCGATGATGGGCTGGGGAGTGGCCTTGGGAACCAAAAAGCCCGTCCAGGTGATGGCGTTGAACCCTTCGATGCCGGATTCAGCCACCGTAGGCACGTTTG
>JAJUJN010000159.1 GCA_029265335.1 Alcaligenaceae bacterium | reverse complement strand
GGCCTTAACAATTGATGGCTACCTGATTTCGAATGCGAGTCTCCAGTTAATAAATGTTTGTTTTGGGATTTCTACGCCTCGACATCATTTATTTCCAATGGACAGATACAACAACCGCTTGCACAATTGGAACATTATTCACGGAGCCAACCCACATGTCGCAGACGCCTGTTCCCAGCTATAGCCTGTATGGGGAACGATCCCAACCCTTTGCCGGTGCGGCGCGATTGCACTGCGAATCCATCGCGTCCCGCAGTCGTTTGCACAATTGGGAGATCCGACCGCATCGTCATGATTTTTTCTTGCAGATTTTGTACATCGCGCAAGGTCGTGGCGCGGCCCGGCTGAATGCTCGAGAGGTCGCACTACTGGGGCCTTGTGTGTTGGTGGTGCCGTCGGGCTACCCCCACGGTTTTCGATTTTCCGAAGACGTTCAGGGGCATGTGATCACCGTGGTTCAGCAAAGCTTGCCGGCAGCTCTGGTGGCCGCATTTGTGGAGCCCACACATTTCGCCCTGCAGGCAGGCGAGCAGGGTGTGATCCATACCTTGATCCAATTGCTGGCGTCACACCATGCCTCGCCAGATCCATGGCGGGGCGCCGCGGTGGCGGGAGCAATTCATCTGGTGTTGGGAGAGTTGGCGCGTATGCGCCGTACGGTGAGTACAGGCGGGCAGGTGTCACGCGGTCGCCGGCATCTGCGCCGCTTTTACCATTTGGTGGAAGCGAACTTTCGACAGCGTCGTGACATCGGCTTTTACGCCGAACAGCTGGGCCTTACGCCCACCCAGCTCAATCGCGTGTGCCGTGCCGAGCGCGATGTGTCGGCCCTGGAAGTGATCCATCGGCGTCTCATGGCCGAGGCCGAGCGCGACCTCGCCTATACCCAGCTCAGCATCAAGCAGATAGCTCTCGAGCTGGGGTTTCAGGACGCCGCGTATTTCAGCCGATTCTTTCAGCGACATGCGGGTATGTCGCCCTCTGCGTTTCGGCTGGAGGCTCACCGTTCACTGGCCGGCCCGCTGAGCGAAGCACAGAAGGCCGGGCTGGGGTGAGAATCAGAGGTCGAAGAAGACCGTTTCGTTGTCGCCCTGCATGTGCAGGTCGAAATGGTAGAACACACGACCATCGCGCTCATCGCGCCGGGCAATGAGCGTGTGGCGACGATCTTCGGGCACGCTGTTGAGCACGGCGTCTTTGGCGTTGGCGGTGGCTTCGTCGTCGAAGTAAATGCGGGTGAAGGCGTGCACCAGCATGCCGCGCATCGTGACGATGACGTTGATATAGGGCGCTTCGTCGGGTGAAACGGCGCCGGGCTTGATGGTGTGGAAGGTGTACCGATTTTGTGGGTCGGTACCCGTGCCACAGCGACCGAAGCCGGTAAAGCCCGACTCCGCCACTTCTTGCGGGGTGCTCACGAACTTGCCGTCGGCGTTGGCGTGGGCGATTTCGAGCATGGCGTCGTTGATGGGCTCACCCTTGCCATCGAGCACCTGACCGGTGAGATGAATGAATTCACCCGGGGTTTCGGGGCCTACCAGCACGGGCGGAAACCAGCTGCGGTAGTCGAAGAGATACTGTTCGGGTGTAAGGCCGTAGGCAAAGTAAGGGCCGACGGTTTGCGAAGGGGTTTGACCGAGTTTCATGGGATCACTGCTCCATCGGTGTCTGGTTGGGACCGCGCAGGACGATGTCGAAGACATAGCCCAGCGCCCAATCGGGTTTGGTGACGTCGAGAGAGAACTTCGACACCAGGCGATCCCGGGCGTGTTCGGGCGTGCCCTGGAAGATGGGGTCGAAAGCCAGCAGCGGATCCCCCGGGAAATACATTTGGGTGACCAGGCGGCTGTTGAAATACTGGCCGAACAGCGACAGGTGGATGTGGTTGGGCCGCCAGGCGTTGGGGTGGTTGCCCCAGGGATAGGCGCCCGGCTTGATGGAAATGAAGGTGTAGTTGCCGTTGGCATCGGTGAGGCAGCGGCCCGCGCCCAGGAAGTTGGGATCGAGCGGCGCGTCGTGCTGGTCGACCTGGTGCACGTAGCGTCCGGCGGCATTGGCTTGCCAGATCTCGATCAGCGTATTGGGCACGGGGCGACCGTCTTCATCGGTGACGCGACCGGTGACGATGATGCGTTCACCCAGCGGTTCGCCGTTCTTGCGGGCATTGCGGGTGAGGTCGAAATCGAATTCACCGAGGTCGTCGTGGCCATACACAGGGCCATTGAGATCGGCCAGCTTGCTCTTGAGCGGCACCAAGGGCTTCTTGGGGCCACGCAGCACGGTGGACTTGTATTCGGGGTAGACGTACGGCGAATGGCTGGACCAGTCGCGCGGACTCAATGTGGATTTATCGCTCATTGGAAAAGCTCCGAGGAGTGGCGGATGACGCTTACTTTACACATTACTCTGGGTTAACTAAATTGATGTTTTGTGAATATTTCGTTAACTAGAGGTTATCGTTCGTGAAGGATTCGCCCGCAGGCATTGTGTTCCGTCGCGGAGTGGCAGCCCGGCTGCGCCTGCGGCATCTGCAATGCTTTCTTGCCGTGGCGCGTTTGCGCCGTTTGCGCGCCGCCGCCGAAGCGCTCGCCATTACCCAGCCCGCCGTCACCAAGACCCTCAACGAACTGGAAGACATTGTAGGCACACCTTTGCTGCGGCGCGAGCGCCGCGGCGTCAGTCTTACCGCAGCCGGCGTGGCTTTCGAGGCGCATGCCGCCGAGGGGTTGGCGGCTCTGGCCCAGGCGCTGGAAAGTGTGCAGAGCAATCCGGTAAAGCCTGTGCTTCGTCTTGGGGTACTGCCCACGGTGGCGCCGGCCTTGCTGGCGCCTGCAGTAGAGAGTTGGCAGGGGCAGCACCCCGGGGTCACGCTGCATGTGGTGGAAGCGAACAACGCGCAGCTGATGGAGCAATTGGGGCAGCAGCAGATCGACGCCGCAGTGGCCCGGCTGGCAGACCCCAGCGAAATGTCGGGCGTGGCCTTTGAGTTTCTGTATGCCGAGCCCTTGGTGGTGGTGACGCGGCCCGGGCACCCACTGCTCCAGTCGCAGAGCGCCATCAAGCCCAACGCCATGAAGGAATATCGGCTGGTGCTACCACCTGCGGGCACCCTCATTCGCCATGGCGCCGATAGTTTCCTGGCCGCTCAGCTCGAAGGCCAGGCGGATATTCTGGCCGAGACGATGTCGGTTTCGGTGGCACGAAGCCTGGTGCAGACCAGCGACGCCATCTGGTTGACGGCGCCCAGCGCCGTGGCCATGGACCTGGCTAGTGGTCAGCTGTTCGCGCTGCCTTTCGATACCACGGGTACCGAAGAGCCCGTGGGTTTATTGCAGCGCAGCGGCGAGGCGTCCAGCCCCGCCTTGGCTGACTTGCTCGATGCCTTGCGGGCAGTGGCTGCGCAACGGCGGCTCGAGCGGGCGCTCGCGGTCATGCCATCAACAGCTGCTCCAGAGCTCGGGCGTCCTGGCTGAATACACGAATGCCTTCGGCCAGTTTCTCGGTGGTCATCGCATCATCATTGAGCTCGAAGCGGAATTCTGCCTCGTTGTACGTGGGCAGTTCGCCAGGGGCATCGCTGCTGCGCAGCAGTTGCGCAGCAACTTCTCCTTCGGTGCTGTCGAGTTCAGCCAGGAGCGCTGGGCTGATCGTGAGCAGATCGCAGCCTGCCAAGGCCAGGATTTGATCGATGTTGCGGAAGCTGGCGCCCATGATCTCGGTTTCTACCCCATATTGCTGATACGCCTGGTGAATGGCGCGCACCGACTGCACGCCGGGGTCGTTGGCGCCCGAGTGCGCAGCGGCGTTCCATTGATCGCCGGCTGCCCGCTTGTGCCAATCGAGGATGCGTCCGACAAACGGTGAGATGAGCTGTACTTTTGCCTCGGCGCAGGCCAGTGCCTGTGGCAGAGAAAACAGCAGCGTCATGTTGCAACGTATGCCTTCTTGTTGCAGCAGTTTTGCCGCCTGAACGCCTTCCCAGGTGGCGGCAATCTTGATAAGGACGCGCTCGCGTTCGATTCCGGCCTGCCGGTAGCGCTCGATGAGGTCGCGCGCCAGTTCTACCGTGGCGCGGACATTGAAAGCCTGCCGTGCGTCGACTTCGGTAGAAACTCGCCCAGGAATGAGCTCGAGAATCGCGCAGCCAAAGCGCACCAAGGTGGCTTGCAGACGCTCAGCGGCTTGAGCGTGAGGATGGTTGCGCAGCACCTCGGCGACCAGAGGCTTGCCCAGCTCGCTTTGGGCCGCCTTGAGGATAAGCGTGGGATTGGTGGTGGCGTCGGTGGGGCGATATTCGCGAATGGCTTCGAGATCACCAGTATCGGCGACCACGGTGGTGTGGTGGCGCAAGGACTTCAGCAGAGTGGTCATGAGTGAAATAGCGTGGACGTGATGCCGAATTGCCAATGAACCAGGGAAGTGTTGTCGGCATGCAACACATCGCCCGACAACCATGATACGGCATTGGCGGGCTCCCCCAAGGGGGAGAGGGCGACTGTCACCGAACTGTCATCTGTCTTTAACAGATCTGTCATTTGCGCTCGGTTCAATGCATACATCCGCACTGTGTTGTTGCGGTGATTTCGCGTTCTGGCAATGCGAATTTCTCGAACTCAAAGGATGGTACAAATGCAACGTCTCGCTCTTGTTTCCGCCATGGCCGCAGCATCTCTGCTGTCGGTGCCGGCACATGCTACCAGCGTTACGCTCTACGGCATTGTCGATGCCGGTATTTTCACGGAAAAGACGAAGATCAACGGCGTCAGCACCGACACCGTGACTGGCATGCGCAGTGGCGGTCAATCCGGTTCGCGCTGGGGTCTGCGGGGTTCCGAAGATCTCGGCAACGGCTTGCGCCTGAACTTTCAACTCGAAAGCGGCTTCAATCTCAACAACGGTGCTCAGGGCAATAACGGTCGCTTGTTTGGCCGCGCCGCCTGGGCTGGGTTGAGCGGTGACTTTGGTGACGTCCGCTTTGGTCGTCAGCAAACCGTGGCGGTGTCTTTCTTCGGCAGCATCAGCCCCTTTGGTACCGGGTGGTCGGATGCGGCTCTGGGCAAGAGCGGCTTCCGTGCATCGGACACTCCGCGCTTCGACAACAGCATCGCCTATTTCTCGCCCAAATTCAGTGGGTTCCAGGTCGCTGCGGGCTACTCCTTCAATACGCGCGGCAGCTCGGCGCCCAGCGACGACAGCACGCGGGCATTCAGCCTGGCGGGTCGCTACGATCAAGGCCCGATCTACGTTGCACTCACCTACGACCAGCTCGATCCGAGCGACGTCGACCCCAACGCCAACGGTCGCAAGCCCAAGGCCATACCGCTCGGCGCGTCGTACGACTTTGTGGGGGTTAAGCTGGCGGTCGCCTGGTCGCAGCATAAAGACGGCTGGATCACGCGCGCCGACGGCGCCGCGACGCTGCCCAACAACGATCTGGGTTCGTCGGCTTATTTCG
>JAJUJN010000007.1 GCA_029265335.1 Alcaligenaceae bacterium | reverse complement strand
TCAACGTACTCATCGCCGAAGAAACCCTGATTGCTCTCGAAGCCGAGCGGGCCTCCATCGCCGAGCAACTTCGCGCGGCCGAACGCAACTTCGAGCTGGGCACGGCCACCATCACCGACACTTATGAGGCCCAAGCACGCTACGACCTCGTCGAGGCGCAGATGCTGCAAGGGCAGAACGTGCTGCAAATACAGCGCGACCAACTCGGCAAGCTCATCGGCATGGCGCCCGGAGAGCTGGCCAAGCTCCCCCCAGATACCGAAGTGCCGGCGCCCGTGCCCAATCGCATCGAAGACTGGGTGGCCCAGGCCGAACAACAGAACCTGCAGGTGCTCGAGGCCCGTATGGTCGCCGCCTTGGCCGAACGCGGTATCGAGATGGCGCGAGCCGGCCACTATCCGCAGCTCTCGATTGTGGGCAGCTACGGGCAGAACAACAGCCGCTTTCATCCCGACAGCAACCAGGTGGCACGCGGCATTGGCAATGGACGAGCCACCACCAGCAGCGGCACGATCGCTCTGCGCCTGGAGATCCCCATCTTTCAGGGTGGACTTGTACAGTCACAGGTGCGCGAGGCTGTGGCCGTGCAGCAAGAGGCTCGCTATGGCTACGACGGCTCGCGACGTGATGCCATCCAGGCCACCCGCGCCGCCTTCCTGGGTGTGCGCTCCGGTCTGGCGCAGATTCGTGCGCTGCGCGCCGGTGAAGCGTCGAGCCGCAAGGCGCTTGAAGCCAACCAGACCGGCTACGAGGTGGGTGTACGCATCAACCTCGACGTGTTGTCCGCCCAGGAGCAGCTGTTTGCCACCCAGCGCGATCTGGCGCAGGCGCGCTACAACGCCCTGCTCTCCAGCCTGGAACTCAAACGAGCTGCCGGGCAACTTACGCTGGACGATATTTCTGCCCTGAATCAATTGCTGCAGTTTCGAACGCGGTGAACTCAGCAGTCACCACCGGCGATGTTTGCGTGTCGCGACCACGCGAAAAGGCAAACTTGCTTTACAACGCCGACGCTTTGACCGACGCTCCGTGGCCTTGGCTTGCCGCCAACCCCGAGCACGCCAAACCTGTGCTTGGTGGCCGTGGCAGCGCCTGGTTCGTTACCATCACCCAGGCCGACCGCCCCAACCTGGCAGCGGTTTTGCGCCATTACCGGCGAGGCGGCCTTCCCGCCCGGCTGTTGCCCGCGCGTTGGTATTTGTACACCGGCGCCCAGCGCAGCCGTTGCGTGCGCGAGTATCGTTTGCTCCGCGCTTTGCATCAACAAGGTCTACCCGTGCCGGAGCCCCTGGCGGCGGCCTGGTGGCGACGGGGCATCGGCCTGCATCAAGCCTTGCTCACTCGCCAGCTTGAGCGCACGCGCTCCTTGGCCACCTTGCTGGCGGCGGGCGACGAAGCGCCTTGGGCACACATCGGCAGCACGCTCGCCCGCTTTCACCGCGCCGGTGTCTGGCATGCCGATCTCAATGCGCACAATATTCTGGTAGAAATGGGCGGCACGGCGTGGCTGATCGATTTCGACCGCGGCTGGCAGGGCAGGCTCACCGCCGCCCAGGCGCGGCAGAATCTTCAACGTTTACGACGTTCCCTGCAGAAGCTGGGCCTGTTTCATGAGCAAAACTGGCGGCAGCTGCTTACGGCCTGGCAGCAAGCCATGGCCGAAGCTCCCTGACGGTTTGCTCGGTAGCGCCCTGATGGGCGGCCACGAATTGCTGCGCTCTCATGGATCGTTCGGCCAAGGCGCCCTCGTCGGCCAGCCAGCTTTCGGCCAATCGCACAGCTTCTGCCATATCGCCCACCTGCACTGCAGCCCCCGCTGCCACCGCGTCGGCCGCGGCCTGCGCAAAGTTGCGCACCGAGGGGCCCATGATCACCGGCACCCCGGCCGCGCAGGCTTCCAGCAAATTCTGCCCGCCAAAGTCGGCAAAACTACCTCCCAGCAAGGCCACATCGGCTGCGCCGTAATAAGTGGCCATCTCACCCACGGAATCACCCAACATGCCGAGGGCGCCGGTCACGTTCGGCGTGTCGTCGCCAGCGAACGAGGAACGCCGCGGCCAGAGCGCTGTGCCATCGGTGGCGGGGAACTGGGTAGCCAACCAATGTGCCAAGTTGTCGAAACGCTGCGCGTGCCGCGGCACCAACAGCCATAAGGGCTTGGCAGGCTGGCCACGCATGAGCGCTGCAGCCGTGCCCTGCTCGCTTTCTTCGAGCGCCTGCAACCACATGGCTTCCTCACCATCCCGGCTGCTGGCCAGCATGATCACCGGGCGATTCCACGCGGCGCGCCACTGCCTGCCCCGCTCCCAAGCGTCCGTATCGAGCGTGACATCGAATTTGAGGTTGCCAGTGACGATGGGCGGCGGCGCACCCAGCGCCTGCAGCCGCTCACCATCGGCCCGGGTTTGCGCCAGTACGGCCGCCAGGCCGGCCAGCGCCGGCCGCCACAGGCTTTGCCATCTGCCCAAGGCCCGCGCCGAGCGTGCGGAAAGCCGGGCGTTCACCAGCACGATGGGTAGAGAGCGCTTGCGGCAGGCTGCCAGCAAGTTGGGCCAGATCTCGCGCTCCAACAGCACCCCCAGGCGCGGGCGGGCGGCCGCCAGAAAGCGCCTCACTGCAGAAGGAAAGTCGTAGGGCAGCCAGGCCTGTTGCAAGCGCCCCTGAGCCAGGGCCTGGGCAAACTCCTGCTGCCCGGCGTTCATGGCAGTGGCCGTGGTGTGCGTGAGCAATACGGTTTCGCCCTCGGCCAACAAGCGGTGAACCAGCGGCTGGGCCGCCCGCAATTCGCCCAGGCTCACGGCGTGCACCCATACCGATCCCGCCGGCAAGCGACATTGCCAATTGCGGCCAAAGCGATGCGGGTGCAACACTTGCCATTCGCCGCCTTCGCGGCGAGCGCGACGCGCCAGCTGCCACCAGAAGAAGGGAGCTACCGCCCACAACAGCAAGGTGTAGAGCCAACGCATGTGGTCACGCTACCCCGGACTCTGGGCCCGAAGAGAATCGGTCAATAGCGCCTCCACGGCATCCGCCACCTCCTGCCGCGAGGGGGGATCGCCGCGGTCGCCCAGCGAGAAACAGGTGGCAGGTCCGCAAATCGGTGTGCGCACCACGGGCGTGGCGCAATAAATGCCGATGGTGGGTCGGCCCAAGGCGGCTGCCAGGTGGGTGACGCCGCTGTCCAGCCCCACCATCACCTCTGCTGCGGCCAGCACTCGCGCGGTGTCGCGCAGTGACAGACGCGGCAGCACACGAGCACCCGGGGTGGCTGCGGCCAGCCGCTCCGCCCGCTCGCGCTCGGCGTCATTGCCCGCCAGCAACAGAGGCACCCGACCCGCTCCCAGCAGTTGTTGCAGAATGGCCTGCCAGTCGTCCTCCGGCCAGAGTTTGCGGTCCCGGCTGGCCGAGGGCATGATGGTCACGTAATTTTGCGCGGGCAACAGCGGGGCCAGGGAGTCATCGTCGCGTGCGGAGGGCGTTTGCGGAGGCAGCAAGCGCTGCAGACCGAAGTCGGGTTCGCCTTCCGGCTCGTAGCCCAGCGCCAGCCCCATCAGCGTTCGATAGCGATGTACTGCCGGCTGCATCCGCGCCACCGCGTGGCGACGCTCATACCAGAGAGCCGCCAGCGGCTCACGCGCCGAATGGCGATCGAGCCCGTGCCGTTCGCCCCGCGCCTGCCAGGCCACCAAGGCTGCCGATTTGATCAAGCCCTGCAAATCCACCACGGCGTCGTAAGGTTCAGCTCTCAGGCTTGCCCGGTATTGTCGCCAGGCGCGGCGGACTTCTGCCGTGTACCAACCATGACGCCAGCGTCGCAGCTCTACCGGGATCACCTGACGCACGGCGGGATGCCAGGTGGGGATTTCGGCGAACGGCGCTTCGGCCACCCAATCGATGGCTGCTTCCGGAAAATGCGCTGCCACGTCGGACACAGCGGGCAGAGTGTGCACCAGGTCGCCCATCGACGTGGTGCGCACAATCAGGATGCGCTGAGGCCGCGAACCGCTCATGAACGCTTGCCCTGCACCGCGCGGCTGAAGTTTTCGATCCAGTGCCCAGTGGACGGGTCGTAATCTTCGGCCTCGTACGAGGCCCGATCGGTGAGAGCAGCCACCACCCGATCGGCTACGGTCTTGCCATACTCCACCCCCCATTGATCAAAGGGATTGATACCCCAGATCACGCTTTCTACGAACACCTTATGTTCATACAATGCCAGTAAAGCGCCGAGGGCATGGGGCGTGAGGCGCGGCAGAACAATGAGCGTAGACGGCCGCCCTCCCTGCGTGGCGCGATGTGCTGCCAGCTTGGCCCCGTGTGCATCGCTGGCGGTTTCGGCCGCTGAACCCGGCATATGCTGTGGGCTGCGACCGCGCAACAAGGCGGCACGCTGGGCCAGGCAATTGGCCAGCAACAGTTGATGATGCTGCGGCCAGCGGTGGTCGGCATGGCGACACACAATGAAGTCGACAGGCGCGCCATCACTGCCCTGATGCAACCATTGAAAAAACGTATGTTGCGCATCGGTGCCGGGCATGCCCCAAACGACCGGGCCGGTAGGCAAGGTAACCGGCGAGCCATCGAGCCCCACCGACTTGCCCAACGACTCCATCTCGAGCTGCTGCAGGTACGGCACCAAGTGGAACAAACGAGTGTCGTAAGGCACCACGGCGCGCGAACCATAATTGAGCACGCTGCGATTGATCACACCAGCCAGCGCCATCTGCACCGGGGCGTTGCGCTCGAACGCAGCGGTTTTAAAATGTCGGTCCATTTCTGTAGCGCCGGCCCACATACCGGCCAATACTTCAGAACCCACCGACAGCGCCACCGGCAGGCCGATAGACGACCAAATGGAGTAGCGGCCGCCCACCCAATCCCAGAAGCGGAAGATCTGACTCTCGGGCACCCCCCAGGCCCGCGCCCGCTCGGGGTTGGCGGTGATCGCCACGACATGCTGCCAGGGCTCAGGCAGCTCGCCGGCACGCAACCAATTCAGCGCGCGTTCGGCGTTCAGCATGGTTTCTGTGGTGGTGAACGACTTGGACGACACCACCACGAGCGTGTCGCGCGGGTCGAGACCGGCCAGGCCGCCCTCGATCGCGTGGCCATCCACATTGGAGACGAAGCGGATGGTGCGCCAACGCCCAGTGTTGCCAAAAGCCGCAACCGCCAATCTGGGCCCCCAGTCGCTGCCCCCGATGCCCACATGGACGATATTGCGCCAGCGCCGTTCCGTGTCGGCATACTGCACGAAGGCTCGCACGCGCTCGCGCTCCATGGCGACTTCGGCCGGCGGCGCCGCTTCACGCAATACGCTGTGTTGGGCTGCCCTGCCCTCGCTGACGTTCACCAGCTCGCCATCGAACAGCGCTTCACGCGCGGCGGCCAGATGCCGTTGGGTGAGCAACTGCTCTGCCGCCCGGTCGAGCTCGGCTGATTGGCGCTGGGCGCTCACATCCACATGCAAGCCGGCGGCGTCGATCACGCGAAGGCTGGCTGCGTGACTATCGGCCTGATGGGCGGCGGTGACGAATTCCTGCCAGACAGGATCGGTGGGTACGGGTGGGGTGGCATTGGGCCACGGCATCCGGGTCATGCGCAAACCTCTGTCAGAACGGCAGCTTTGCTGAGGGAGCGAACCTCAGCAACTGCTCACGGAATTCATCTTGAATGCGCGCCAGCGCCTGCTCGTCGTCGGCTTCGAAGCGCAGCACCACCACCGGTGTGGTGTTAGACGGCCGCGCCAAGCCGAAACCATCGGAATATTCAGCCCGCACACCGTCGATGGTGATGATCTCGGTAGCGGTGGCAAACTGCCCGGCCTCCTGCAAGCGTTGAACCAAGGCAAACTGCTCGCCTTCGGCGGTTTCCAGCTTGAGCTCGGGGGTGGACACGGCCTGTGGCAAAGCCTCGAGCACGGCCGAAGGGTCGGCCACCTGCGAGAGAATTTCGAGCAAACGGGCGCCGGCGTAGAGGCCGTCGTCGAACCCGAACCAACGCTCTTTGAAGAAGATATGTCCGCTCATTTCGCCGGCCAGCGGTGCACCGGTTTCTTGCAGCTTGGCCTTGATGAGGGAATGCCCGGTGCGCCACATGAGAGGCTGGCCACCGGCGGCGCGAATTTCTTGGGCCACAAAACGGCTGCACTTGACGTCGAACAAAATGGTGGCGCCGGGCTGGCGCGACAAGACATCGCGGGCAAACAGCATGAGCTGCCGGTCGGGCCAGATGATTTCTCCCGAACGCGTGACCACCCCCAAGCGATCGCCGTCGCCATCGAAAGCCAGGCCCACATCGCAACCCTGGGTTTGCACAGCCTGGATGAGATCCTGGAGGTTGGCCGGATCGGCAGGGTCGGGGTGATGGTTGGGGAAGCTGCCATCGACTTCGCAGAAGAGCTCCACCACCTCGCAACCGAGCGCGCGGTAAAGCTTGGGCGCCACCGCACCGGCCACGCCATTGCCGCAATCCACGGCAATGCGCAGCGGTCTCGCCAGGCGCACATCGCCCACAATACGCTGTATGTAGTCGGGCAGAATATCTTGTACCTGGCGCCGGCCAGGGCTAGTAGCTGGTGGGTTTGCCGCCTGCATCTCGGAGCGCAGGCTGGCGATATCTTCACCGTACAGGGTGTTGCCGGCCAACATCATTTTGAAGCCGTTGTAGCGCGGCGGATTATGGCTGCCGGTAATGGCCACACCCGAGCCTGTACCGCCCGTGTGGGCGGCAAAGTACACCAGGGGCGTGGGTACCTGGCCGATATCGATCACATCAACTCCCGCCTCGAGCACGCCGGCCGATAGGGCCTCCGCCAGCTCGGGCCCCGAGTGACGGCCGTCGCGGCCGATCACCAAGGCGGCAATGCCGGCGGCCTTGGCGCGGCGCCCGAGCGCCCCGCCCAGCGCACGGGCGAATGAGGCATTGAGCTCGTCGGGCACCGTGCCGCGAATATCGTAGGCTTTGAAGACGGCGGCCGGCCAGGTGGACGGGCTTGGCTTATCGGCTTGACTCACAGACACTCCTTGCAGAAAACCCGCATGTAGCCCTCCCTTCGACCGGTGAGGGCTGCCGCAGAATGCATGGCGCGGGCTATACATACTGCATTATTGCGCATCGCGCGTACCGTTGCGATTCGCCACCGCTACAATCCCTGATTCTTCACACGCTCTTGCCAGGTTTGCAACATGACCGATATCTTCACTAGCGCCACGGCCGAGGCGCTGGCCCAACTCACACCCAGTCTCAAAGCGGCGGTGCTGGCCGAAGCACTGCCCTACATCCGTCAGTTCCATGGCAAGACCCTGGTCGTGAAATACGGCGGCAATGCCATGACCGACGAATCGTTGCAGCGCAGCTTCGCGCACGACGTCGTGTTGCTCAAGCTGGTGGGTCTCAATCCGGTCGTGGTGCATGGTGGCGGCCCACAGATCAACCACGCGCTCCAGCGCCTGGGCAAAGAAGGCACATTCATTCAGGGCATGCGCGTCACCGACGCCGAAACCATGGAAGTGGTGGAGTGGGTGCTGGGCGGCCAGGTGCAGCAGGATATCGTGACCATGATCAATGCCTTCGGCGGCAAGGCAGTGGGCCTCACCGGCAAGGATGGTGCCCTGATCACCGCCCGCAAGTTGCGCATGCCCGATCGCGAGAATCCGGGCCAGCAGATCGATCTTGGCTTTGTGGGCGACATCCGACGCATCGACCCTTCGGTGGTCAAGGCCCTGCAAAACGACCAGTTCATTCCGGTGATCTCGCCGATCGGCGTAGGCGAAGAAGACGGCCTGGCCTACAACATCAACGCCGACCTTGTGGCAGGCAAGATGGCCGAAGTGCTGCGCGCCGAAAAACTCATCATGATGACCAACACCCCGGGGGTGCTCGACAAATCCGGCAATCTGCTATCGGGGCTCACTGCCGCGCGCATCGAAGAACTCTTTGCCGACGGCACGATTTCGGGTGGCATGCTGCCCAAAATCTCGTCAGCGCTTACCGCCGCACGCCAAGGGGTGAACGCGGTTCACATTGTGGATGGCAGGGTGCCGCACTGTCTGCTGCTCGAAATTCTCACCGATCAGGGTGTGGGCACCATGATTTCAGCGCAGTGACGCGCCACGAGCGTTGCCGCCGCACACTGCGCAATCGGGGTCGCGGCGCACCCGCACACTGCGCCAGTCGGCGTGCAGGGCATCCACCCGCAGCAAGCGCCCGGTGAGCGGGGTGCCTTTGCCCACCAACAGCTTCAGGGCTTCGGCGGCCTGCACACTGCCCACCATGCCCACCAGCGGCGAGAACACACCCATGGTGGCGCAACTCACCGGCGCCAGATCCTCGGCCGATTCCGGAAACAAACAGGCGTAGCAGGGCGAATCTTCGTGACGCAAGTCGTACACGCTGACCTGCCCTTCGAAGCGAATGGCCGCGCCCGACACCAGGGGCCGCCGCCAACTCACAGCCAGCCGATTGAGCAAAATGCGAATGGCAAAGTTGTCGGTGCAATCGAGCACGACATCGGCCTGCCGCACCAGCGCGGCCGCACGCGGCGCGACTTCGGGCGAATCGTCGAGATGCCAGTCGAGCGCCACCAGATCCACGCCGGGATTGAGTGCTTCCACGGTGGCGGCCAGCGACTCTACCTTGAGCTCGCCCACGCGTTCGGTGGTATGGGCGATTTGACGCTGAAGATTGGTGAGGTCGACCACGTCGTGGTCGACTACCGTGATGCGCCCCACCCCTGCCGCCGCCAGATACATGACTGCCGGCGAGCCCAGTCCGCCGGCGCCCACGACCAGCGCCGAAGAGGCCAACAAGCGCTCTTGGCCTTCTACACCGATGTCGTCGAGCAGGAGATGACGCGCGTAACGTAAAAGCTGATCGTCGTTCACAACTGTTGAGGCTTAAAGCGCAGGCACGCGCTCGGGCGGAGCGGTGTCGAGCGGCTCGATCTTCATGCGTATGCCCGAGCCCTCGGGCAGCTCGAGTACCTTGGTGGGCTGGTTCACGTTGGCCTGAGCATTGGCCATGGCCGACGGCGGTGGTGACTCCTGCACCGGCTCACCCTGAAGCAAGTTCACCGCTTGTTGCAGCTGGTAGTCGGTGTCGCTGCCGAACTCGATGGGTTCACGACGACGTTGCGACTCGTCTTCGCTGGGAAGCCGAATCTGCGAACGAATTTCGAGGCGGTCTTGATCGTTGCTGAGGTGGCGCAACAGATCGGCTTCGCGGGGCCGCTGGAAAAGATCGCCCTCGGGAGTTTCGGTCACGTGGTAATCGGGCGTGATTCCGGTAGCCTGGATGGAATGGCCGTTGGGTGTGTAATAACGCGAAGTGGTGAGCTTGATGGCGGTTTCGCGACTGATGGGCAAGATGACCTGCACCGAACCCTTGCCAAACGTTCGCGTGCCCAGCACCTCCGCGCGGTCGTAATCCTGCAGCGCGCCGGCCACAATCTCGGACGCCGATGCCGACCCGCCATTGACCAGCACCACCATGGGCACAGTGCGCGCCCACTCGGGCACTCGCATAAGATAATCGGCGCCGCCGCGCAGATAATCAGCCGGCCGGATGCGGTATTCCTGGTTGGCGTCGGGCGTGCGCCCCTTGGTGGAAACCACCAGCGCATCGCTCGGCAGGAATGCCCCGCTCACGCCAATGGCCGCGTTGAGCAGACCGCCAGGATCGTTGCGCAGATCGAGCACCAGCCCCGTGGGCGCACCATTCTGACCAAGCTCGCGGAGTTTCTCGACAAGATCGGCGCCGGTTTTGTCTTGGAATTGCGAAATTCGCACGTAGGCAATGCCGTTGTCGAGCATATGGCCCCGCACGCTATGCACACGAATGATGTCACGCACAATGCGCACCACCACCGGATTGCTTTCGTCGGCACGCATCAGTGTGAGCACAATCGGGGTGCCAGGTTTGCCGCGCATGAGGTCGACAGCGTCGGACAGGCTCATGCCCTGAGTGGGAGTTTCGTCGATCTTGATGATGAGATCGCCAGCCAGCACACCGGCGCGGGCAGCAGGAGTGTCTTCGATGGGGGCAATGACGCTCACGAAGCCGTCGCGGGTGCCCACTTCGATGCCCAAGCCACCGAACTCGCCCTGGGTGGCCGACTGCATGTCGCGAAACGCGTCGGCGTCGAGGTAGGCGGAGTGAGGGTCGAGGTCGGACACCATGCCCGCAATGGCGCCGCCAAGCAGGTCGGCATCTTCGACCTCCTCGACATAATTGTTCTTGATGATGGCGAACACACTGGAGAACTGTCGCAGTTCGTCGAGCGGCAGCGGCCCCGGCCGCTGAGCAACCGCCGAGATGCCCAGACTGATGGCGACCCCGGCCATAATGCCGACGGCTACCAGTCCGTAACTGCGAAACTTGGTACTGCTCATGATGTCTCCCGGGGTTGCGACCCCAGCGGTGCGGATCGACGGCCCGGCGGTAGAACCTTTGATTACTGCCGGAACCAGGGTATTGGGTTGATCGCCGCGCCGCGATGTCGAATTTCGAAGTATATGCCCGATTGTGCCAGACCTCCGGTGTCTCCTGCGTGAGCGAGGGACTCGCCTTGCTGCACGGAATCTCCGACCTGGCGCAAGATGGCCGAATTGCTGCCATACACGCTCAGGTAGTCGTCGTCGTGATCGACAATGACCAGATTGCCGAATCCGCGCAACCATCCCGAGAACACCACCGTGCCGTCCGCCACTGAGCGCACGGGCGTGCCTTCAGGCGCAGCAATGAAAACGCCGCGCCATGTGCCCCCGTTGGCACGAGCGGCCCCGAACTCACCTTGCAAGGTGCCGGTGGCCGGGGCCGGCAACTGGCCACGCAACTGCGCGAAAGCCCGCCCGGCTTCCGCTTGCGAGGTGGCTGCCGCACTCGCCACCACGCGTTCGCCGCCACGTTGCGTCATTCGCGCCACAGGCGCTCCGTCTGAGGCCGCCACCGGCGCGCTATCGCTGCGCCCCGGCGCTTCGATCACCATTTCGTCGGGGCGCAGCCCTTGGGGATCCGCAGCACGGGCCGCCTGGGCTTCCTGTTCCGCCTTCGCTGCGGCAGCGCGCGCGGCTTCACGCTCGCGGCGGGCGGCGGCCTCTTGGGCCAGGGCGGTGTTGATGCTGGCCACCAGGTCACTCAACCGTTCGGCGTCATTTTTCAGACGATCAGCCACCGAGCGCTGCGCCTGGAGCTCCTTGCGCACCTGCGCCAATACTTGCTGGCGCTCCTGGCGACGTGACTCCAGCGCCTGGCGCTGCTCGTTCTGTTCCTGTCGCAACTGATCGAGGTTGCGTTGCTGTTCAGTCAGTTGCCGCTCCACGCCGGCGAGCTTTTGCTGCTGCTCGGCCACCGCCTGCGCAGCCTGCGCCCTGGCCTGCACCACGAAGCCCAAATACACCAGGCGACGACCGGTTTGCTGGGGATCGTTACCCGAGAGCAGCACCTGCCAGGCGGAATCGCTGCCTTGAACATAACGTTGACGGAGCAGTGCTGCGAGCTCGTCGCGCCGCTCGGCCAGGGTGGCGGTGAGTTGAACCTGACGTTGCTCAAGCTCAGCCCGTTCCTGCTGCAAGGCGGCGTGGCGGGCGTCGAGCTCGCCCAGACGGCGCGTATGGGCGGAAATCGCCTCTTCGACCTCGCGCAGCGCCCGGGTAGCGGCGTCTTGGTCGGCTTCGCGTTGCCGAATTTCCGCTTCGATATTTTCAATACGCGAGCGCAGGGCCTCGCGCTCGGCCTCGGCCTGTGCCCGCTCGACCAGCACCGATTGTGGTTGAGCGGAGGCCTCAGCCCACGCACCGACTGCCAGCACAACCGCGAGGATCAGCGCGCTGCGCAAACCGGTATGGCTTCGCGTTGAGCAATCGCGCTGAGCAAACTCAGCGCGCCTTGCCCTGTGCTGCCACTGCTGCTTCGGCGGCCGCGATTTCGTCGGGGTCGCCCAGGTAGTAATGGCGTATGGGTTGCAGCTCGGCATCGAGTTCGTACACCAATGGTTGGCCGGTGGGGAGATTCAGATTGACGATATCGGCCTCGGAAACTTGGTCGAGGTGCCGAATGAGCGCACGCAAGCTGTTGCCGTGCGCCACGATCAGCACCCGTTGGCCGGAACGAATGGACGGGGCGATGGTTTGCGTCCAGTAGGGCACCACCCGCTCAACGGTGTCGGCCAGGCACTCGCTGGCCGGCAGCAGGTTGGGATCGAGCGAGGCGTAACGTGCGTCGTGCCGGGGATGGCGCTCGTCGTCGAGTTCGACCGCCGGTGGCGGCACGTCGTAGGCCCGGCGCCAGGTAAGCACTTGTTCGTCGCCGTACTTGGCGGCCGTTTCGGCCTTGTTGAGGCCTTGCAACGAACCATAGTGACGTTCGTTCAGCCGCCAGCTGGGGTTGACGGGCACGTACATGCGATCGAGCTCGTCGAGGGTGATCCAGAGCGTGCGGATGGCCCGCTTGAGCAACGAGGTGTAGGCGAGGTCGAAATCGTAACCTTCTTTTTTGAGCAGACGGCCCGCTTCTCGTGCCTGTTCGCGACCGGTATCGGTGAGATCGACGTCGGTCCAGCCGGTGAAACGGTTTTCGAGATTCCACTGGCTTTCGCCATGACGCATGAGGACGAGTTTGTACATGATCCGGATAAAACGAGAATTGAAGATGGAATGCGGCGACCCACCAGGTAGGCGACGGATGATGCCTGCCCCTACCCACTGCCACGCGAAGCGACACAACATTCTATAATTGTTGATTGCACTTTGCTTGCCTCGTATCAGGACCCTCGCGTGAGCTTCATACTCGACAACATCTTCATCGTACTCATTGCGCTCATTTCGGGCGCCATGCTGGCCTGGCCAGCCCTCAACCGCACCCGCGGCGTGAAAGGTGTGGATATCGCCGAAGCCACGCGCCTGGTCAACCGCGAACACGGCGTCTTTGTGGATATCCGCAACGCCGACGAATTCGCCAAGGGCCATATTCCCCAGGCGCGCAACCTGCCGCTCGAGCAGATCGATGCCCGCGCCCAGAGTCTGCCCAAGAACAAACCGCTCATCGTGGTGTGCGCCGACGGCCGTGTATCGGGGCGCGCTGTCGCCCAGCTCGAAGCCAAAGGGTTCACGCAAGTCGTGGCCCTGCGCGAGGGTCTCAAGGCCTGGACAGCTGCCAGCCTGCCCTTGTCGTCGCGCTAGCCCACCACTCGCCCCCGGGCCTGGCGCCCGGGCCGTTGCCACCGGCGGCTGCGGCCGCCACATTCGAGAATTCCATGTCCGAACAGAACACCCAAGCTCAGGCCGGCGCCGCCGGCAACACTGCCGAAGGGCAAGATGCCAAACGTCCCGTTTTCGCGCTGCAACGCGTTTATCTCAAAGACCTTTCGGTTGAGCTGCCCAATGCTCCTCGGGTCTTCCTCGAAACCGAGCAGCCCCAGGTCGACGTTCAGCTCAATATCGGCGTACAGCGTTTGTCCGAAACTCTGTACGAAACCACGGTTACTGCTACCGTTACCACTAAAGTGAAGGAGCAGGTGCTGTATCTGGTGGAGGGCAAGCAGGCCGGCATCTTCGAAATCTCCAACGTGCCCATGGAGCAGCTCGATCCCCTGCTGGGAATCGTGTGCCCCAATATGCTCTATCCCTATCTGCGGGCCAACATCGCCGACGCCATCACCCGCACGTCGCTGCCGCCCCTGCACCTCAGCGAGGTGAACTTCCAGGCCATGTACGAACAGCGCCTGGCCGAGCACCGTGCACAACAGCAGCAACAACAAGGCGGCGCGGCAGCCGGTCAGAATGGCCAGGGCCAGCAAAATCAGGGAGCTGAAGACAGCGGCCTGATCGTGCCTCCCGGCGCGCGCTAAGCTCCTGGCGCTTGCCATGAACGGCCCGCCTGCCCGCGTCCATGTCGCCGTGCTCGGCGCAGGAAGCTGGGGTACGGCGCTGGCAACCCTCGCCAGCTCGGTCGCGCCAACCCTTCTGTGGGCGCGCGACGCGAAGCAGGCCGAGGCCATGCAGCGTCATCGACACAACCCGCGCTACCTCACCGACATCCAGCTCCCGGCAGACCTGGCCATCAGCCCCGAGCTTTCGGCCGCCGTTGCGCACGCTTGCGCTGCACCCGAGAGCGTGGTGATTCTCGGTGTACCCGTTGCCGGCCTGGGCGAGGCGGTGCGTCACGCCACCCAAGCGCTGCAGGCGCGCGGGCGCAGTGACATTCCTGTGGTGTACACCTGCAAGGGCTTCGACGCAGAAACCGGCGAACTGCCGCACCAGGTGGCGCTGCGCGCCGCCGCAACCGCTGGAGTTCCCCACCAGCCGCTGGGTGTGTTGTCGGGCCCCTCGTTCGCCCGCGAGGTGGCGCTTGGCCTGCCCGTGGCCCTCACCATAGCCAGCAGCCACGACGATGTCCGCGACCGCGTCACCCGCGCATTGCACGGCGTGCACGCCCGCATCTATGGCAGCACCGATGTGGTCGGTGTCGAAACCGGGGGAGCGGTCAAGAACATCATGGCGATCGCCTGCGGTGTTTCCGACGCCCTCGGCCTGGGCCACAATGCCCGAGCTGCGCTGATCACGCGAGGCCTGGCCGAAATCAGCCGCCTGGGCCTCGCCTTGGGCGCCAAAGTGGAAACCTTTGCCGGGCTCACTGGCCTGGGCGATCTCGTGCTTACCGCCACCGGCGATCAATCCCGCAACCGCCGCGTGGGCCTTGCCCTGGGCGAGGGTCAAAGCCTTGCGCAGATCGAGGCCAGCATGAATCAGGTCGCCGAAGGTGTGCGCTGCGCGCGCGCCGTGCGCGCTCTGGCGCAGCAGCTCAATGTCGACATGCCCATCACCGAGGCCGTCTGCGCCGTATTGTTCAACGGTGTCGCCCCGGCGGCCGCGGTGGAATCGCTGATACGGCGAGACCCGCGCCACGAATCCTGACTTCTCGGCGAACGTCTACCTGCAGCGCGAAGTTTTCGCTGGCGGCCAGCTGCTTTGGGTCAGGCAAGCTTTTACTCTCAAAGAATCTCCCACGAGCCCCGGAAAGCGCCGCCCGATGCGTCAGAGGCTCGTATTGTCTGAAAAGCTCGCCGCTTGCTCTCGAAGTGTCGTTGGAAGGGGAGATCTGAGCCAGTTGAAGTCGACGGGCTCGGTTGTCAACGCATGCCAAACCCTCTAGTATCAGAAGTCGGATGATAAAACAAAGCCCTCTATTGCCCCACACACTGTGTTGTCTACATGGTGCTCAGGCAAAGGGCGGGAAGCAACCGCTCTGGTTCTCGTATCCAAGGAGTCTCCATGCCAACCCGTCATGCCAACGTGCCTCGTTGCCCCCACTGCGGCAGCTATGGCATTTTCAAGAGACGGCGACGCTGGTGGCAACGACTGCTGTTCATTTCCTCGCAGTACCGTTGCCATGAGTGTGGCAAAACCGCGGGCGAGCAGGCCGTCAGGCAAGCCCATCACAATTTTCGAGGGTCTGGCAACGACCCTTCGCTTCATCGCAACGGTGCCTGAACGCCGTCAGGTCGCGCCCGCGTAGCCTTGCTGGCGCCAGGCCTCAAACACCACCACGGCCACCGCGTTGCTCAAGTTCAAACTACGCTGCCCCGGCCGCATGGGCAACCGCAGCCGCTGCGCAACCGGGAACCGCTCACGAATCGACGGCGCCAAGCCGGCTGTTTCGTTGCCAAACACCAGCACATCACCTGGCTCGAAGGCCGTATCGTGGACAGCGACCGAACCTCGTGTGGTGAGGGCGAATGTTCGCGCCCAGGCGCTACCAGTGGCGGCCAGCGCCTGATCGAGTGTGTCGTGCACCCGCACGCTGGCCCATTCGTGATAATCGAGCCCTGCGCGCCTCAAACGCCGATCGTCGAGCTCAAAACCCAATGGCCGCACCAGGTGCAGCTGGGCCCCCGTATTGGCCGCAAGCCGTATCACATTGCCTGTGTTCGGCGGAATCTCGGGCGCCACCAATACGATATGGAACACTGGCGCTACCTCAGCACCAGCCTTGGCCCAGGAGGGCGTCCGCCACTTTCACAAAACCTGCGATGTTGGCGCCATTCACGTAATCCACGCTACCGTCGTCGCGTTTGCCATATTGCACGCACGATTCGTGGATGGCACGCATGACGTTGCGTAGACGCTCATCCACTTCTTCTCGCGTCCACGACAGGCGCGCCGCATTCTGCGACATCTCGAAGCCCGAGGTGGCCACTCCGCCCGCATTGCTCGCCTTGCCCGGCGCAAACAGCACGCCGGCCTTGCGAAACACCTCGGTGGCCTCGTGCGAACAGGGCATATTGGCGCCCTCGCCCACGCACACCACGCCGTTGGCCACCAACTGACGAGCGTCTTCTTCTTCGAGCTCGTTCTGAGTGGCGCAGGGCAGGGCCACATCGACCGGCACCGACCAGGGCCTGGCGCCGGGTAGGTATTCGAGCCCGAGGTCTTCGGCAAACTCCTTGACTGGGCGGCCCTGCACATTGCGCATTTCGCACAAGAGGGCAAGCTTGGCCGGGTTGATGCCGTTGGGATCTACCACAGCGCCCTGCGAATCGGACACGGTGAGCACACGAGCACCGAGAGAAAGGAGCTTTTCGATAGCGAACTGAGCTACGTTGCCTGATCCCGACACCGCCACCCGCTGTCCCTCGAACGACATACCGTTCTTCTCGAGCATTTCTTCGCAGAAATACACCAGGCCGTAGCCGGTGGATTCGGGCCGGATTAGGCTGCCGCCGAACGAGAGGCCTTTACCGGTGAAAACACTATCGGCGGTGTTCGTGACACGCTTGTACTGGCCGGCCATGTAGCCCACTTCCCGACTGCCGACGCCGATGTCCCCGGCAGGGACATCGGTGTCGGGCCCTACGTGTCTGTAGAGCTCCAGGACGAGCGATTGGCAGAAACGGCGGATTTCGCCCTCGGATTTGCCCTTGGGGTCGAAATCGGCGCCCCCTTTACCGCCGCCGAGGGGAAGCGTGGTGAGGGCGTTCTTGAAGGTTTGTTCAAAGGCCAGAAACTTGAGAATCGAGAGATTGACCGATGGATGAAAGCGCATGCCGCCTTTGTAGGGACCGATCGCGGAGCTGTGTTGCACGCGATAGCCGCGATTGATCCGAGTGCGGCCTTGATCGTCTACCCACGGCACCCGGAACTGGATGATGCGATCCGGCTCAACCAGCGTTTCCAACAAACCGGCATCTTTGTAGCGGGGGTTGGCCTCGATGAAAGGCCACAAGCTGTACATGACTTCGTGTACCGCCTGATGAAATTCCGGCTGACCCGGATTCCGGTCGCGGACATATGCGATAAATTGATCCAGACTCTGGTATTGCACCCATTTCCCCTTGGTGAATCGTCAAAATGACAGTGGCGGGATGATCTTTCCCCTACCGGGCAGCCAGCATGCGCTGCACGTAGCGGGCAATCAGGTCCACTTCGAAGTTGACCGTGTCGCCAGTCTGCAGATGTTGCAGTGTGGTATTGGCCACGGTATGCGGAATGAGATTGATAGCAATCTCGGTGCCGGCGTCGTTGTCGGTCACTTCGTTGACCGTGAGACTGACACCGTTGATGGCTATTGACCCCTTGTAGGCCAGGTATTGGCCGAATTCAGTGGGCACTCGAACCCCCAGGCGATGCGATTCACCCACCTGGGTGAATTCGGTGACCTGCGCCCGACCATCGATATGGCCAGACACCATATGGCCGCCCAGGGCATCACCCACGCGCAGCGCCAACTCGAGGTTGACGGGACCGGAGCGTTCGAGACCCACCGTAAGCTGCAGACTTTCGCGCGACACGTCGACCGCAAAATGGTCGCCGTCGAGCTGCGTGACTGTCATGCAAGCGCCTTGCAGCGCGATGGAGTCACCCAACCTGGTGCCCGAAAGATCAAGCCCGCCGGCGTGCACACGCAGCCGCACACCCGCGTCGGCACTGGTGCCGAGCGGATCCACCTGCTCGATGCGCCCCACGGCGGCAACAATTCCGGTAAACACGTTGGTAACTCCGAGAATGAAGATCAGGATCGACGCTCGGCCAGCGCCCAGGCGATGGTGCCGGCATCGACATATTCGAGTTCGCCACCCGCCGGCACGCCTCGCGCGAGACGGGTAACGACCAGGCCGCGACTGCGCAGCGCTTCGGCCAGGTAGTGAGCGGTAACGTCGCCTTCGGCCGTGAAGCTGGTGGCGAGAATCACCTCACGCAACGCTGGGTCGGCCGCTCGTTCGAGCAGCGGGCCAAAGTGCAGCTCATCGGGCCCCACACCGCTCAAAGGCGCCAAGCGACCCATGAGCACGTAGTACAGGCCTTGATAGGTATGACTGGCCTCGATCATGTTCTGATCGGCGGGCGACTCCACCACACAGAGTTGACTGGGGTCGCGCCGCGGGTTTGTGCACAGGGCGCACACTGGCTCTTCAGTGAAGGTGTTGCACCGTTCGCAATGACGCAGCTGGCTCAAGGCTTGCTGCAGGGCCTGGCCCAGGCGTTCGGCGCCCGGGCGGTCGTGCTGCAGCAGGTGATAAGCCATGCGGCGGGCTGATTTTACGCCCACACCCGGCAATCGGCGCAAGGCTGCCACGAGCTCGGCCAGAGGCTGCGGTTGGAGCGGATCTTGCATGACCGTGAAAAACCGCCATCAAAAAGGAAGTTTCATTCCTGGGG